>JBOHSP010000039.1:0-2935 GCA_050733275.1 Gemmatimonadales bacterium | reverse complement strand
GGCGGCATCGGCGAGATCATCGAAAGCCCGATCAAGTCGAACTTCCGCGAAGGGCTGTCGGTGCTCGAGTACTTCATCTCGACGCACGGCGCCCGCAAGGGACTGGCGGACACCGCCCTCAAGACGGCCGACGCCGGGTACCTGACGCGCCGCCTCGTGGACGTGGCGCAGGACGTCACGATCACCGAGGAGGACTGCGGCACGATTCTCGGCCTCGAGATGTCGGCCCTGAAGGAGGGGGAGGACATCATCGAGCCGCTGCGCGAGCGCATCGTGGGGTGCGTGGCGCTGGAGGAGGTGCTCGATCCGCACGAGCTCGACGAGGACGGCCGGCCCAAGGTGCTGGTCGAGGCCGGCAAGCTGATCACGGAGGAGACGTCGCAGGCGATCGAGGACGCCGGCATCGAGTCGGTGAAGATCCGCTCGGTGCTGACGTGCGAGGCGAAGCGGGGCGTGTGCCGCATGTGCTACGGCCGCAACCTCGCGACCATGGACATGGTGGACCTCGGCGAGGCGGTCGGCATCCTCGCCGCCCAGTCGATCGGCGAGCCGGGCACGCAGCTCACCCTGCGGACCTTCCACATCGGCGGCACGGCGGCGCGCATTGCCGAGCAGACCGTGCGCAAGACCAAGGTGGAAGGCGTCATCGAGCACGGCGACCGGCTGGTGTTCGTCGGCACGCCGGAAGGGCAGAACGTGGTCACGAGCTACGAGGGCGAGCTGATCCTCAAGGCCGCGGCGCACGGCGGCCCGACCGCGTCGGGCAAGCTGGCGGTGCACTCGCGCTTCCAGGTGCCGCTCGGCGCCACGCTGATGGTGGACGACTGGCAGACGGTGGCCAAGGACAGCATCCTGTTCACCTGGGATCCGTACACCAACCCGATCATGACGGACGTGGCCGGGCTGGTGCGCTTCGTGGACATCGTGGAAGACGAGACGGTCCGCGAGGAGCTGGACGAGATCACCGGACGCCGCCAGCGCGTCATCATCGAGGACCGCGAGAAGAAGCTGCACCCGCACATCGAGGTCGTGCAGAAGAAGGGCGAGAAGGAAAAGCGCCTGCGCGACTTCGTGATCCCCGAGGGCGCGCAGCTCACGGTGGAAGACGGCCAGGACGTCTACGCCGGCCAGGTGCTGGCCAAGGTGTCGCGCGAGGCGTACAAGACGCGCGACATCACGGGCGGCCTGCCGCGCGTCGCCGAGCTGTTCGAGGCGCGCCGGCCCAAGGACCCGGCCACGATCTCGGAAGTGGACGGCGTGGTGCGGTTCGGCGAGATCAAGCGCGGCAAGCGCGAGATCTGGGTACATCCGGAGGAGGGCGAGGCGCAGCTCTACGAGGTGCCGGCCGGGAAGCACCTGCGCGTGCACGAGGGCGACCGCGTGCGCGCCGGCGACCGCCTCACCGAGGGGCCGGTCAATCCGCACGACATCCTGCGGATCAAGGGCCCGCGCGCCGTGCAGGAGTACCTGCTCAACGAGGTGCAGGAGGTGTACCGCCTGCAGGGCGTGAAGATCAACGACAAGCACATCGGCGTGATCGTACGCCAGATGCTGCAGAAGGTGAAGGTCGTGGATCCGGGCGACACCAATTTCCTCGAGGGCGAGAACGTGGACAAGCTGGTGTTCACCGAGCTCAACGAGCGGGCGGTGAAGAAAGGCGGCAAGCCGGCGACGCGCGAGCCGCTGCTCCTCGGAATCACCAAGGCGAGCCTCACGACGCAGTCGTTCATCTCGGCCGCGTCGTTCCAGGAGACCACGCGGGTGCTCACCGATGCCGCGATCCGCGGGGCCAAGGACGACCTCCTCGGTCTCAAGGAGAACATCATCATCGGGCACCTGATCCCGGCGGGAACGGGCATTTACCGCTACCACGACATCGAGATCGAGCCGCCGGAGGGCTTCCAGCCGCCGCCGCCGCCGGTCGAGGCCGTGGCGCCCGGCGTGGTGCCCGCGCCGTTCCCGGAGGAAGTGGAAGCGGATTAGGAGGAGGGCCGCAGGGTTTGCGATGGCGGCGCCGGGTGCAATTCCCGGCGCCGCCTTGCTTTGCGCGGCGGTATGACGTGTGGATGGGGCCGGACACGTGACCCTGCCAACCCCCGACGGCGCTGAGTTCCCCTCCTGGTCGCGCGACGGAACGCGCATCGCGTACGGCAGCTTCATCACCACCCGCGACATTTTTGTCAGTCATGCTGACGGTTCAAACCTGCTGCGTCTCACGACGGCGCCGGAGCAGGAAGACAATCCACGCTGGTCCCCGGACAGCCACCGGCTGGTGTTCTGCCGGGTGGTGAACGGCTTCTTCCAACTGTTCACGATCAACGCCGACGGGACGAGCGCGGCGAAGCTCAGCGCCAACCCCGCTGCGCACGAGTGCGGGCCCAGTTGGAGTCCGGTGCCCTAGACAGCCGTCCGGCCGGCTTCAGCCCTTGACCTAAGTCGAACTACCCGTTTACTTTCGCGGGCTTCGGAGCAGCGTTTTAGGGTTCACGCGAGGGTTATGCCGACCATCAATCAGCTCGTCCGGCTCGGGCGCCGCGACGTGGAAAAGAAGGAAAAGGCGCCGCACTTGCGGGGCAATCCGCAGAAGCGCGGCGTGTGCACGCGCGTGTACACGACCACGCCGAAAAAGCCGAACTCCGCGCTCCGCAAGGTCGCGCGCGTGCGGCTGACCAACGGCTTCGAGGTCACGGCGTACATCCCCGGCGAAGGGCATAACCTGCAGGAGCACTCGATCGTGATGATTCGCGGCGGGCGCGTGAAGGATTTGCCGGGCGTGCGCTATCACATCATCCGCGGCACGCTGGACGCCGCGGGCGTGAACGAGCGCAAGCAGTCGCGCTCCAAGTACGGGGCCAAGCGGCCCAAGGCCGGCGGCCAGTGAGCCGGCGCAAGAAGGCGATCCGCCGGCCGGTGCCGGCCGATCCGCGCTATGACA
>JBOHSP010000038.1:0-10898 GCA_050733275.1 Gemmatimonadales bacterium | reverse complement strand
AGCGCGGGACTGCAAGTGGCCTACGTTCTAACCGAAGAGCGGCAGACGAACCGCAAGGTGGCCCAGTTCGTCGTCACGGCGTTCGTCCAGCTCGCGACCAGCGTGGGGCAGCTCCGATGAGCGCGGTCGCGCAGGTTGGTGGAGGATGGTGGAGGACCTTCACCATCCTCCTTTTAGTCTCCTGCCAGGCCCGCGCCGGCGGCGGCCGGGCGGAGTTCAACGGCCAGACGGCGTTCGGCTATCTCGAGCGGCAGCTGGCGTTCGGCCCGCGCGTTCCCGGGACGCCGCCGCACCAGCGCATGGGCGACTGGCTGCTCGCGGAGCTGCGGGCGCGCGCGGACACCGTGGTCGTGCAGGAGATCAGCCACCAGACGCGCGACGGGAAGACGCTGGCGCTCCGCAACTTCTTCGCGCGCTTCCATCCCGCGGCGACCGAGCGGATCCTGTTCGTGGCGCACTGGGACACGCGGCCCGTCGCTGACAGGAGCCAGAACATCGGCCAGCAGCGGCTCCCCGTGCCCGGCGCGAACGACGGCGCCTCGGGCGTGGCCGTCCTGCTCGGCGTGGCGGACGCGCTCCGGGCGCGGCCGGCCACGGTCGGCGTGGATCTGCTGTTCGTGGATGGGGAGGACTACGGCGACTTCGACGATCCCGATCGCCACGACGTGCTCATCGGCTCGCGCTGGTTCGCCAGTCACCAGCCGCCAGGGTATCAGCCACTGTACGCCGTCCTGTTCGATATGGTCGGCGACAAGGATCTCCAGATCCCGCAGGAGGGCTACTCCGTGTCGCAGGCGCCGGAGGTGGTGCGGCTCGTGTGGGAGGCCGCCGAGCGGCTGGGCCACGACGACGTCTTCGTCGATCGCCCCGGGCAGGCCATCACCGACGATCACCTCCCGCTGCAGGAGGCGGGCATCCGCGCTATAGATGTCATCGACTTCGAATATCCGTACTGGCACACCACCGAGGACACCATAGATAAGGTGAGTGCGGCAAGCCTGCAGATAGTCGGTGACGTTGCCGTGGCTCTGGTTCGCCAGGGGCAATAAAGACGGGGACCTGCAAAGACTGAACGCCGCTGTGCGTCTGTTGCGTCTAGTTGTGCCTGTCCGCGCTTTTCGGATGATAGCCGGTCACCGGAGCGCCCTATGATTCGCAGATGGACGACAGGCGAGCCGCCCTCCTTCTGGCTCTGCTAGCGCTGGCGGGCGCTACGGTTCGTTACCTCATCTCTCCTTCTACCGATACCGCGCCCGGCGACGTCCACCTCGAGTCCTCCTCCCCTGCTCCTCCCGGTGGCCTGCGCGAGACGGCGCGTCGCGCCGCGCAGCTCGCGCGGCCACTCCTGCCCGGCGAGCGCATCGATCTGGACCGCGCCGACGTGAGCGAGATCACACGCTTGCCCCGCATCGGCCCCGCGCTGGCGCACCGCATCGTTACGTGGCGCACCGAGCACGGACCTTTTGGCAGTGTCGCGCGACTCGACAGTGTGTCCGGCATCGGTCCCAAGGTGCTCGCCACGATCCATCCGTTCATCTCATTTTCGGGCATTCCGGCCGCAAAACCTTGACCGGCTTAACCCCGAGAAATACTTTAGTCATTCAATTTCAATGAGTTGCATACGGCGACCGTAGCGGCGACGCCCGACAAACTCGGCGATATCCTGGTACGCGAGGGGCTGATCAGTCTCGATCAGCTCAAGCGCGCGCTCCAGGAGCAGAAGGCGTCGGGGATGCGTCTGGGCTATACCCTGGTCAAGCTGGGGTTCATCGAGGAGACCGAGGTCACCAAGATGCTGGCCCGGCAGTACCGGATGCCGGCGGTGGACCTGTCCCGCTTCGAGGTGGACCCGAAGATCCTGAAGCTGCTCCCCCCCGACATCGCCTCCCGGCACACCGTGCTGCCGCTCAAGCGGGAGGGGCGGACGCTCACGGTGGCCATCGCCGACCCCAACAACGTGGCGGCGATCGAGGACATCAAGTTCATCACCCGCTGCGACGTCTTCCCGGTGATCGCGGGCGAGTACACGCTGCGCAACGCGATCGACCGCTACTACCAGCAGTCGGACGCCCAGCTCCAGACGCTGCTCAAGTCCGTGGAGCAGGCGGAGGATCTGGAGGTGGTGGAGCAAGAGGAGGACGAGGACGTGAAGGCGCAGGATCTCGCGGACGACGCGCCGGTCGTGAAGCTGATCAACGGCCTGCTCACCGACGCCGTGAAGCGGGGCGCGTCCGACATCCACATCGAGCCGTTCGAGCACGAGATGCGCGTGCGCTACCGGGTGGACGGCGCGCTGCAGGAGGTGATGAAGCCGCCGGTGAAGATGCGGGCGGCGCTGACCTCGCGCGTCAAGATCATGGCGCAGCTCAACATCGCCGAGCGGCGGGTGCCGCAGGACGGGCGCATCAAGCTGAAGATGGGGCCGCGGGTGATCGACTTCCGCGTGTCCACGCTGCCGGTGCTGTTCGGCGAGAAGATCGTGCTGCGGATTCTCGACAAGGGCAACCTGACGCTCGACCTCAAGACGTTCGGCTTCGAGCCCAAGGCCGAAGGCGACCTGCTGAAGGCGATCCTGAATCCCTACGGGATGGTGCTGGTCACGGGCCCCACGGGATCCGGCAAGACCACGACGCTGTATTCGGCGCTGTCGCGCATCAACCAGATCGACGTCAACATCATGACGGCCGAGGACCCCGTCGAGTACAACCTGATGGGGATCAATCAGGTGCTGGTGCGCAACGAGGTGGGGATGACGTTCGCGGCGGCGCTCAAGGCGTTCCTGCGCCAGGACCCGAACATCATCATGGTCGGCGAGGTCCGCGACCTCGAGACCGGGTCGATCGCGATCAAGGCCGCACTCACGGGGCATCTGGTGCTCTCCACGCTGCACACCAACGACGCGCCGTCCACGATCACGCGCATGGTGGACATGGGGATCGAGCCGTTCAACGTGGCGAGCGCGGTGAACCTGATCGTGGCGCAGCGGCTGGTGCGCCGCATCTGCGCGAATTGCAAGGAGCAGCACGAGTACTCCCCCGAGGAGCTGCACGCCTTCGGGATCGACCGGAAGGCTGGGCCGTTCTCCAAGGGCGCGGGCTGCGACACCTGCAACGGCGCCGGCTACAAGGGCCGGCAGGGACTGTACGAGGTGATGGCGGTGTCGAGCCCGCTGCGGCGCGCGATCCTCAAGGGCGCGTCCACCGAAGAGCTGCGCGAGATCGCCGTCGCCGAGGGCATGCTGACGCTGCGCATGGACGGCATGGTGAAAGTCAAGAAGGGCATCACGACGCTCGAGGAAGTGGTCAAGGAAACCGCGGCGGGATAGGGAGACCAGGGGGACACCATGCCGATCAACCTGCGGACGCTGCTCGAGGAGATGATCGAAAAGGACGCCTCCGACCTGCACATCGTGGCGGGGGAGCGTCCCAAGCTCCGCGTGGACGGCGACATCGTGAATGCCTCCGACGAGGAGGTGCTCACGCCGAAGGACACGCTGTCGCTCGCCTACTCGGTGCTCACGGAGAACCAGAAGAAGCGCTTCGAGACCGAGAACGAGCTGGACTTCTCGTTCGGCATCCAGAACCTGGCGCGCTTCCGCGGCAACGTGTTCAAGCAGCGCGGCTGCGTGTCGGTGGTGATCCGCCAGATCCCGTTCACGGTGAAGACGTTCGCCGATCTGGGGCTGCCCCACGTCGTGGCGCAGCTCGCCGACCGGCCGCGGGGGCTCGTCCTCGTGACGGGGCCCACCGGATCGGGCAAGAGCACCACACTGGCCGCGATGATCGACAAGATCAATAAGGAGTTGAAGGGCCACATCATCACGGTGGAGGACCCCATCGAGTTCATCCACCGCCACCAGAGCTGCATCGTGAACCAGCGCGAGGTGGGGACCGACACGAACAGCTTCCAGGCGGCGCTCAAGTATGCGCTGCGCCAGGACCCCGACGTCGTGCTGATCGGCGAGATGCGCGATCTCGAGACGATTCAGGCGGCGCTCACCATCGCCGAGACGGGCCACCTCGCGTTCGCGACGCTGCACACCAATTCGGCTGCCGAGTCGATCAACCGTATCATCGACGTGTTCCCGTCGCACCAGCAGTCCCAGGTGCGGGCGCAGCTCGCGTTCGTGCTCGAAGGCGTGATCACGCAGACCCTGCTGCAGCGCGCCAAGGGGCGGGGCCGCGTGATGGCGGCCGAGATCATGATCTGCACGCCGGCGATCCGCGCGCTGATCCGCGACGACAAGGTGCACCAGATCGAGTCGTCGATGCAGGCGGGGAAGAAGTTCGGCATGCAGACGCTCACCGACGCGCTGTACCAGTTGTACATGGCCCGGGAGGTGTCCAAGGACGAGTGCCTGCGCGTGACGTCCAAGCCGAACGAGTTTCTGCGCGCCATCGGCGAGCCGCCGATGGACGACCAGCCGTCGCCGGGCATCGGCGCGCCCGCGGCCGCGTCCGCCGCTTCCCCCAAGATCGCCGCCCGGCGCTGACCGCGCGGCGCGGGAGCTGACCCATGCCGGTTTACGAATACACCGCGAGAAACCTCAAGGGCGACCTGGTCCGCGACAAAATCGACCTTTCTACCCGGGACGAGGTCATCGCCCACCTGCGCAAGAACCGCATGGTGGTGGTGCAGGTGCGGGAGGCGAAGGGCGGCGGCGGGCTGAACGCCATGTTCCAGCCCGGCATCAAGACGCGGGACGTCGTGATCTTCACGCGCCAGTTCGCCACCATGATCAACTCCGGCCTGCCGCTGGTCCAGGCGCTCGACATTCTCGCGCAGCAGACGGAGAACAAGGTCCTCGCCGGCGTGACCCGCCAGGTCGTGTACGACGTCGAGAGCGGCCACACCCTCGCCGATGCGCTGCGCAAGCACCCCAAGGCGTTCACCGATCTCTACGTGAACATGGTCGCCGCGGGCGAAGCCGGCGGTATTCTCGACACCATTCTGCTGCGCCTCGCCACCTTCCTCGAGAAGAACGACGCGATCATCCGCAAGGTGAAGGGCGCGATGATCTACCCGGCGGTGATTTTCGGGGTCGCCGGCATCGCCATCGCCGTGCTGCTCATCTTCGTGATCCCGACGTTCCAGAGCATGTTCGCGTCCGTGAACCTCGAGCTGCCGCTGCCCACCCGCATCGTCATCGGGGCCAGCAACGTGCTGAAGAACTACTGGTGGGCGATCATGGGGGGCATCGGCTTCGGCGTGTTCTCGATCACCCGCTACTACAAGACCACGAACGGCAAGCTGCAGATCGACCGGCTGCTGCTGCGCCTCCCCGTGCTCGGCGACCTGCTGCGCAAGTCCGCCGTGTCGCGCTTCACCCGCACGCTGGGCACGCTGATCTCCTCGGGCGTGTCGATCCTCGACGGCCTCGAGATCACGGCGCGGACCGCCGGGAACATGGTGATCCACAATGCGGTGATGGAGTCGCGCGCCTCCATCGCGGGCGGCGAGACGATCGCCGGCCCACTCGCCAAGTCCAAGGTATTCCCGCCGATGGTCATTTCGATGATCGCCGTCGGCGAGCAGACCGGGGGACTCGACGAGATGCTCACCAAGATCGCCGACTTCTACGACGAAGAAGTCGATGCCGCCGTCAGCGCGCTGCTCTCCCTGCTCGAGCCCATCATGATCGTGGTGCTCGGCGTCATCGTGGGCGGCATGGTCGTGGCGATGTATCTGCCGATCTTCGACATGGTGAACGCGGTCCAATAGGACGGCCGGACGCCCAGACGCCGGACGGCCAGAAACACGAAACGGCTCCGAGAGGAGCCGTTTTGTTCTATGTATTGCAAAGCGCACTAAACATTGCACAATGCGACACAGCACAAGACGGCTGAGCACGAATGACGAGCGGCAGCGCGCCGTCGCGTAACTCAATGAGATTCGGATGGTTATGTAGGATTAACCCTTCGCGGTGCACTTCTTGCCAAACCGGGGAGCGCTGCTCAGAGCAAAACCGCCGAAAGGCGGTGACGCAGAGCTACGGGACTACCGCGAGGGATCTCGCTACGTCCGCCGAGCCGCCAGTGAGTCACCTTGTTCAGGAGAAAAAAGCGATGCGTGTCCTCATCGGTATCCTGTGTCTCCTTGCCCTGCCGCTCGCCTCCAGCGCGGCGCAGGGTCAGCGTAGGGATCCCTGCACCCTGCCCGACGGCGGTGTCCGCCGCGGGGCGCCGGCGCAGGCGCGCGATCGCGCCCAGACCAGCGGCCAGGGCCAGAAGTCCGGCCTCAATCAGGACCGCAGCCTGTCGTGCGAGGTCCCAGAGTCTCCCCCGCCTCCGGCGCCGCCCGCCAGCGGCTCGGCGGAGATCCGCGGGGCGTCGTTCGCCGATAACGACTTCAGCTTCACCTGGAGCTCGGGTGAACCGGGTCTCAGCGGGTGGATAATCGAGCTGAACGGGCCGGTCTCCGGCCGTGCGTCCACCGACGGCAACGGCGGCTTCAGCTTCGCGAGCCTGCCGGGCGGCATCTACACGGTGTGCCAGCAGCCGCAACTCAGTTGGTGGCAGACGCTGCCCATGGAAGGGGCGAACTGTGCCTCCGGCATGGTCGGCTACATCGTCGTGATCCCGGAAGGGTCGGCGTCGCGCTTCGAAGGCCACGACTTCGGGAACGCGCCGATCACCCAGTAGGCATCGCACCGCAGCGAACGGAAACAGGCCCCGGCGATCCTCGCCGGGGCCTTTTTCGTGACCTCCGCTCTTGCATTCTGCTAGAGCGACCCCAATACTCGGGGCTGCCATCTGCCCGGGGGCATTTCCACTGCGCTGGTTGGACGCCGTCTCGCCCGGAACCGCGATCCCATCGAGGCCCCAGCTGCTCCGCCTGGTCTATGTCGGGCGGATGTGCCTGGCCGTGGCGATCTACATCACCGGCGCCCTCCAGGTGCGGGTGGTGGGGTCGTTGGACATCCTGGTGACGTCGCTCGCGCTCACCACGGCCGGCGCGGTCACGCTCGCCTCCTACTGGCATACCCACGTGCGCCGGCGCTTGCCCGGCCCGACCTTCCTTTATCTCCAGGCGCTGTTCGACATCGCGCTGATCACCGCCGTGGTCCACGTGACGGGCGGGCCGGAGAGCGACTTCGCCGGGCTCTACGTCGTCGTCATTGCCGTCGTCGCGCTGCTGATGCCGCCGGCCAAGGCCGCCCTGGTGACGCTGTGTGCCGGCCTCGTGTACTTCGCGGACGTCTTCTGGGCGCACGAATCGGGCTCCCCCGGGATCTGGATCCAGCTCGCCGTGTTCGTGCTGGTCGCGACCGTCACGGCGTACGTCGGGAGCCGGGTGACCGTGATGGGGGCCGAGCGCGAGGCGCTCGCGGCCGAAGTGCGCCAGGTCCAGCTCGAGGCCGACGACGTGCTGCGCAACATCCGGACGGGCGTGCTCACCGTGGATGCCGACGGGCGACTGCTGTACGTCAACCCCGCCGCCGAGGAGGTCCTCGGATTGCCGGGGGGGGACTGGCTGGGCCGCTCGGTAATGCCCGAGCTGGCGCGGATCGCGCCGGAGTTCTGGGCGGCGGTGACCTCGACCGCGCGGCGCGGCGTGCGGTTGATGCGGGTCGAAGCCACGGTGCACCGGCCCGACCGCGCGTTCCCGATCGGGGTGACGACGACGACCCTCGACGGCCCCCCCGGCGCGCGGCCGCGCGTCTCGGCGATCTTCACGGACATCTCCGATTCCAAGCGGCTCGAGGAGCTGCGCCTGCGGGCCGAGCGGCTCGAGGCGGTGGCGGAGCTGTCGTCCAGCCTGGCGCACGAGATCAAGAACCCGCTCGCGTCGATCCGCAGCTCGGTGGAGCAGCTCGCGCGCTCGGCGCGCTCCAATCCGGACGAGAAGTTCCTCTCCAACCTCATCGTGCGGGAGAGTGATCGGCTGTCCCGGCTGCTCTCGGAGTTTCTCGACTTCTCCCGGGTCCGCGTGACGGAGTGCCGACCGATGGATCTGCGCGGGGTGGCGGAGGCGGCGATCCGCCTGGTGCGGCAGCATCCCGAGTGCGGCGCCGGCGTCCGTATCGCCCTGGAAGGCGAGCCGACGCCGATGGAAGGCGACGAGGACCTGCTGCACCGCGTGGTCTCGAACCTGGTGCTGAACGCCGTCCAGGCCGCCGGCACCAACGCCGCGGTCGTGGTGCGCACGGGGCGCGCCGGCCCCGGCGAGGTCCCCGGGGGCGCGGGCATCGAAAATCCGGTGGCGCTGCGCGTCAGCGACAACGGTCCCGGCATCCCCCAGGAGCTGCAGGGGCGGTTGTTCGAGCCGTTCGCCACCGGGCGGGTGGGCGGCACGGGCCTCGGGCTCGCCATCGTGCAGCGCGCCGTCGAGGCGCACCGGGGGATCGTGCTGGTCGACAGCGCGGCGGGCCGCGGGACGACGTTCACGGTCTACTTCCCCGCCGCGCGCCGCAAGGAGGAGGCCGCCTGATGGCCAACGCCCCGTCGATTCTCGTGATCGACGACGAGCAGAGTATCCTCGAGACGCTCCGCATCCTGCTCAAGAACGAGGGGTTCGACGTCACCACCGCCCAGGGCGGGAAGGCCGGCCTCGAGCAGCTCAAGGGCTCGGCGCCCGACATCGTGCTCACCGACGTGAAGATGCCGGGGGTCACGGGGATCGAGATCCTGTCGGCCGTGCGCGGGCAGGACCCGGAGACGCCGGTGATCCTGATGACGGCGCAGGCGTCGCTCCAGACGGCGATCCAGGCGGTGAACGAGGGGGCGTTCTACTACATCCAGAAGCCCTTCTCCAACGACGACATGGTGGCGATCTGCCGGCGCGCCGCCGAGCACCGCCGCCTGCGGGCCGAGAACAAACAGCTCAAGCAGGAAATCCGGCGGCGCGAGCGGTCGGGGCAGGTGCACCCCCTGGGGACGTCCAAACTGTTCAAGGACGTCCTGCGCCTCGCCGAGCAGGTCGCGCCGACCGAGAGCACCGTGCTGATCCAGGGCGAGTCGGGCACCGGTAAGGAAGTGATCGCCCGCTATCTGCACAACCTGTCGGCCCGGGTCGAAGGGCCGTTCCTGTCCCTCAACTGCGGCGCGCTGCCCGAGAGCCTGCTCGAGTCCGAGCTGTTCGGGCACGTGAAGGGCTCGTTCACCGGCGCGGTGCGCGACAAACAGGGGCTGTTCGCCGCCGCGCGCGGCGGCACGTTCTTCCTCGACGAGATCGGCGAGATGTCCGCCGCCACTCAGGTCAAGCTGCTGCGCGTGCTGCAGGAGCGGGAAGCGATTCCCGTCGGCGGCACCGAGGCCATTCCCGTGGACGTGCGCGTCATCGCGGCCACGAACCGCAACCTCGAGGAAGAGATCAAGCGCGGCCGCTTCCGCACCGACCTGTACTACCGGCTCAACGTCATCAACATCAGCCTGCCTCCGCTGCGCGACCGCCGCGAGGACATCCCCGTGTTCGTCAAGGAGTTTCTCGAGCGGATCGCCCAGCAGCGGGGCGAGCCGCCCAAGACCCTCGGCGAGGACGCCGTGGAGATCATCATGGCGTATGACTGGCCCGGCAACGTGCGCGAGCTGGAGAACGCCCTGGAGCGGGCCGTGACCCTGACGCGGGGGGACCTCATCCCGCGCTCGGCGATTCCCGACAAAATCGGCGAGCGCCGCGCCGAGCCGCTCGTCGCCGAGCGGCTGCACCCCAATCCGACGCTCGAGCTCATCGAGCAGGCGTACATCCTGTGGGTGCTGCAGAGCGAGGGCGGGAACAAGACCCGCGCCGCCGAGGTGCTCGGCATCGATCCCTCCACCCTGTACCGCAAGCTGAGCCGGTACGAAGGAGGCCCGGCGCCGGCGGTTGGAGAGTGACCCGGCGGGACGCTGTCGAGGTGCTCGTCGTCGCGCTCGCGGTCGGCGCGGTGCATCTGCTGTTCCGGCTCTCCGCCGGGTTTCTGGTGGGGGCGCTGAACGACGACGGCGTCTACGTCGTCCTCGGCAAGGCGATCGCGGACGGCGAGGGGTACCGCTCGATTCACCTGGCCGCCGCGCCGGTGCAGGTGCGCTACCCGCCCGGTCTGCCGCTGCTGCTCGCCGTGCCGTGGGCGCTGGCCGGAACGCTCGGCGCGGTGCGGGCGACGGTCGCCGTGGTCAACCTCGCCGCCACCGCCGCGGCGGCGGGACTGGTCTGGTGGCTGGGACGCCGCCGCCTCGGCCTGCCGCGCTGGCCGCTCGCCATCTGCGCGATCGCCCCGTTCGTCCTCGACGGCACGATCCAGTACTACAATATCCCGCTCACCGAGCCGTACCTGGTGCTCGGCTGGGCAGCCGCCCTGGTCCTCGCCTACCCCCTGTTCGGCCCGGAGGCCGCGGGTCCCCCCAGCCGCCGCGCGCTGGCGCGGGCGGCCCTGGTCGGTCTGGTACTCGCCGGGACCACGCTGTTTCGCAGCGCCGGTGTCGTGCTCATCCCGGCCGCGCTCCTGGCGCTCGCGTTGCACCGCCGCTGGCACGCCGCCGCGGCCTGCGCCGTCGCGGCGTTCGTGCCCCTCGCCGTCTGGCAACTGCTCAAGGCCGCGTGGGTCGCGCAGGGGACCGTTTCGACCCTGCCCGACAACCTCGGATATTGGACCTGGCTGGGTGTGGACGGGCCCATCGCGCTGGCGGGCTACGCCGGCACTACGCTGGTCCGCAACGCCGTCGAGTACGTGCCCAAGCTCGGGAGCTATCTGTTCTCGAGCCTGGCGCTGGGTGTGGTGCTGGTGTGCCTCGCCTGCGTCGCCGTCGCGCTGGCATGCGTGTGGTATTGGCGCGCGCATAGCGCGCTCGTGCTCACGACGCTGGCCGCCACGGCCCTCACCCTGCTGTGGCCCTTCGCGCAAGGGCGCCTGCTGCTGCCGCTGCTGCCGTTCCTGGGCCTGCTGGCCGCCGCCGCGCTGGCGCGCGCCGCCACACGGC
>JBOHSP010000037.1:0-1601 GCA_050733275.1 Gemmatimonadales bacterium | reverse complement strand
GGAGCGCGGCCACTCCAACTTCTTCCGCTGCCAGTACCACAACTGGGTCTACAACAGCCGCGGCGAGCTGCAGGGGATGTCGCAGCGCAGCGGCTACCCCGACGACTTCGACCGCAGCGAGCTGAGCCTGGTCCGGCCGGCCCACGTCGCCTCCTACCGCGGCCTCGTCTTCGCCAACCTGGACCCCCAGGCCGAACCGCTGGAGCAGCGCCTGGCCGGGGTGGCGGGCTACATCGACGCCCGGCTCGCCGAGTCGCTCGATGCGGAGTGGCAGGCGCGCTGGCGCAGCGGGCTCGCCACGGTGGACCGCAGCTCCCGTGAGCTGCACGGCCGGCCGTTGCTCGAGGCCACCCCCGAGCAGCGCGTCGCGGTCCTCACCCGCCTGGCGGATGCCGCCGACGAGTTCTTCCACGAGCTCAAGTCGTGGACCGTGCGCGGCTACTACACCTCGAAGATCGGGATTCACGCGGACCAGCAGTACAAGGGCAATGTGTACCAGCGGGGGGACTACGCGGGCTATGACGCGACGTAGCTCCGCGGCGCTCGCGCTCGCGTTGCTCGCGGGCCCCGGCGCGGTGGCAGGGCAGGAAGTCGTGACGGGGTTCGTCGATCGCACGGTGAGCGCGGGCGGCCGGCAGCAGCGCTACCAGGTGTACGTGCCGGCCGAGTATCCGGGAGCGGGCCGCTGGCCGGTGATTCTGTTCCTGCACGGCGCCGGCGAGCGGGGGACGGACCGATTGCTGCCGACGGCGGTCGGGCTCGCGCCGGCGATCCGGCAGAACCCGCGGCGCTTTCCCGCCATCGTGGTATTTCCGCAGGTGCCGCCCGACTCGCAGTGGGTCGGGGCGCCCGCCGAGGTCGCGATGCTCGCGTTGCGCCGGACGCTGCGCGAGTTCCAGGTGGACTCGACCCGCGTGTACCTCACTGGCCTCTCGATGGGCGGTCACGGGGTGTGGTATCTCGCCTATCGGTATCCCGAGGTGTTCGCGGCCGCCGTGCCGATCTGCGGCTGGGTCACGGAGCTGCCGCGGTTTCGGGGGTCGGTGCCCGTGGTGCCCGACGCCGACAGCGCGGCGGCGCTCGCGGCGCTGGCGCGGCGGCTCGCCCGGTTGCCGCTGTGGATCTTCCATGGCGAAATGGATCCCGTCGTGCCGGTGATTGCGTCACGCGCGCCGGCCGCCGCGCTGCAGCCGCTCTCGACGGTGGTGCGGTACACGGAATACCTCGGGCTCGGCCACGACGTGTGGGACGCCGTGTACGCGTCGGACGCATTCACGCGCTGGCTGTTTGCGCAGCGCCGCCCCTTCTAGCCGGCGGCGCGGTCTGCCGGCATATTCACGGACGAATCCCGGACGGGAAGAGAGGCGACGGCATGCGCGGAGCGACCGAGGCACGGGCGGACTGGGGGCAGGGCGTGTTCGTGGCGGGCGAGTGGCGCTCGCTCGCGAGCGGGCTCGGCCTGTCGCCGCGCGAGTGCGGCATCGTGCGCTGCGTGTTCGACGGCGCCTCGGAGAAGCGCATCGCGGAGCGGCTCGGGCTCTCGCCGCACACCGTGCATACCTACCTGTGGCGCAGTTACCGCAAGCTGCACGTGCAGAGTC
>JBOHSP010000036.1:0-9948 GCA_050733275.1 Gemmatimonadales bacterium | reverse complement strand
GTGCTCGTCCATCCCCATCAGGAAGTGCACCTGCTCGCCGCGCAGCCGGCGATAGCGGGCGATGCAGTCTGCTCCCACCTTCTCCAGCGCATGGCCGAGGTGCGGGTCGCCGTTGGAGTAGTCGATGGCGGTCGTGAGATAGAACTTGCTCACGACAGCTCGGCCTGGAATTGCGCCAGCGGAATGACGCGCGTGACGCCGCCCTCATCGCTACGCAGCGTCACCCGGTCGCGAAAGATGTCCACCGCCAGCACGCGCTCGGCACCCGACGGGCTCCGGACCAGCTTGCCCTCCTTGGGAAAGCGGTTGCGCTGCGCCACGTAGAACTCGTGCTCGTAATGCAGGCAGCACAGCAGCCGCCCGCACGGCCCGGAAATCTGCGCCGGGTTGAGCGACAGCCCCTGCGCCTTCGCGAGCGACAGACCCACCGGCCGGCCTTCCGGCAGCCAGCTGGCGATGCACAGCTCCCGGCCGCAGCGGCCGATGCCGCCGAGCCGCCGGGCCTCCTCGCGCGCGCCGATCTGCCGCAGCTCGATGCGGGTGCGGTAGCTCGCCGCGAGATCGCGCACCAGCGCGCGAAAGTCCACGCGCTGCTCGGCCGTGAAATAGATCGTCAGCTTGCGGCGGTCCCACTGCCACTCGGCGTCGGACACCTTCATCGGCAGGGCGAAGGCCCGCACGCGATCGCGCACCGTGCGGCGCACCTCGTCCTCGGTGACGCGCAGCTCGTCGGCCGCGCGGACCTCGGTGTCCGTGGCCCGTCGCAGCACGCGCAGCCGTGCGCCGCTCTCGGTGGAGCGGAGCGGGGGCCGGGGGGTGAGACAGGCCTCGCAGCGCGCGCATTTGGTGGCAGCCGTCTCGCCCACGGCGCTGACGCGGCCGAGATCCTGCCCGCGGTCTACGGCGACGATCACGGCGTCGCCGACCCGCACGGGGTCGGCGGCGACGCAATACTCCCGCCGGTTTCCCTTGAACCGGACCTCGACGACGGCGGCGGCGGTCAAATCACTTTTCGGTGAGCGCACCCATGGAAAGGTACTTCGCTTCGCGGCGCTTGAGGAGCTTGTCGATCTTGTATTTGCGCAACTGCGACAAATGGCGGCGCAGCGCGTCCCCGAGGGCCTCGGCCGCCGCCTCAGGATCGGCGTGGGCGCCGCCCGGCGGCTCCGCCACGATCTCGTCGATCACGCCGAGCTGCAGCAGGTCCTGCGCCGTGATCTTGAGGGCCTCGGCCGCGCGCTCGCGCTGGCTCGCGTCCTTCCACAGAATGGCGGCGCAGCCCTCGGGGGAAATCACGGAATAGACGGAGTTCTCGAGCATCAGCACGCGGTCCGCGAGGCCCACGGCCAGCGCGCCGCCGGAGCCGCCTTCGCCGATCACGGCGGTGATGATGGGGGTCCGGAGCGAGGCCATCTCGAGCAGGTTGCGGGCGATCGCCTCCGCCTGGCCCCGCTCTTCGGCGCCGAGCCCCGGATAGGCGCCCGGCGTGTCCACGAGCGTGACCACGGGCGCGCCGAACTTCTCCGCGAGGTGCATCAGGCGCAGGGCCTTGCGGTAGCCTTCGGGATGCGCCATGCCGAAGTTGCGGTGCAGGTTTTCCTTCGTATCGCGGCCCTTCTGATGACCGATCACCATGACGCTGGCGCCGTCGAGCCGCGCCCACCCCCCGACGAGCGCGGGATCGTCGCGGAACATGCGGTCGCCGTGCAGCTCCACGAAATCGGAGAAGATGGTGTTCAGGTAGTCCAGCGTGTACGGGCGCCGCGGGTGGCGGGCGACCTGCACGCGCTGCATCGGCGTGAGCGTGCGGTAGATCTCGACGCGCAGCGTCGCGAGCTGCTCTTCGAGCGGCCGCAGCTGCTTCGCGACCTCGGCCTGCTCGCCCGCGAGGCGCTTCAGCTCCTCGATCTGCCGCTCCAGCTCGAGGAGGGGGCGCTCGAATTCGAGGCTGTGGATCGCCACGCTCAGCCCGCCCGCACCAGGCGCACGCCTTCGGCGCCGAGCAACGCGCGCAGCGCGGCGAGCAGCTCGTCGCCCGCGTCCACCCGCAGCGTCCGGCTGCGCAGCCGGACGTATTCCCGGTCGCCGTTGCTGCCGTTGCCCGGCTCACCGGCCCATTCGAGCAGCACGGGCGTGGGGCCCGGATGCGCGGCGCACAACGCCGCGATGGCGCGCACGGTCTCAGGGTCGGGAGACGGCCGGTCGGCAGCCCGCCAGCGCAGCGCCATGCCGATGGCGCCGCTCGGCTTCAGGTCCGCCAGCTCGCGCGCGCTCTCGACGATGAAGGGCGCCTGCTCCTCACCGCGGTCGCGCGTGCTGTAGCCGCCCGTCAGCAGGTACGCGCCGTCCGCCCGGATCACCGCGTTCAGCTTCGCCCAGGCGTCGGGAAAGACCAGCGCGTCCGCCGTCCCGTGGAAATCCTCGAGCACGAGCCGCGCGTACTCGGCGCCCGACTTCTTCGAGACCTGGCGCTTCACCACGCTGACGATCGCGGCGATCGTCACCTTCTGCTCGCTCCACGTCTCGAGCGTCGCGGTGGTGCGCGTGCCGAACAGCTCGACTTCGGTGCGGTACCGCGCCAGCGGGTGCCCGGAAATAAAGAACCCGAGCACCGCCTTTTCCCGCGTCAGGCGCTCGTGCTCGGTCCAGGGCGCCGCGTCGGGGAGGGCTGAGGCGGGAGGGGGGACGGGGGTGTCGTCGCCGAACAGCGCGTGCTGCCCCGACAGCCGCTCCTGCTGGCGCGCCTGTGCTTCGCTGAACGCGTGGTCGAGCGCGGCGACGAGCTGCGCGCGGTTCCCCCCCGCGAACGAATCGCACGCCCCCGCGTCGATCAGCGATTCGATGACGCGCTTGTTGCACAGTCGCAGGTCGATGCGGTCGCACAACTCCACCAGTGACCGATAGGGAGCGGCCTGACGGCCCGCGATGACCGATGCGATCGCTCCTTCACCGACATTGCGGACCGCACCCAAGCCAAAGCGGATCCGCCGATCACCGACGACCGTAAACTTATAACCCGATTCGTTCACGTCCGGCGCGAGCACCTCGAGACCCAGCTCGCGCGCCTCGTTGATGTACAGCACGACCTTGTCGGTATTCCCGATTTCCGACGACAGCAGCGCCGCCATGAACTCGGCGGGGTAGTGCGCCTTGAACCACGCGGTCTGGTAGGAGAGGATGGAATACGCGACGGCGTGGGACTTGTTGAAGCCGTAGCGACCGAAGGTCTCGATTTGCGCCGCAATGTCCTCCACCACGCGCCGCTGGTGCCCCCGCGCCACCGCGCGCTCCACGAATTTCGTGAGCTCGGCCTGGATCAGCTCCTGGATCTTCTTGCCGACCGCCTTGCGCAGCACGTCGGCTTCGGCGAGCGAGTAGCCCGCCAGCTCGTTCGCGATGCGCATCACCTGCTCCTGATAGGTGATCACGCCGTAGGTGGGCGCGAGGATCTCCTCCAGCGCGGGATGCGGGTAGCGCACCTTCTCGCGGCCCAGCTTGCGGTTGATGAACACGAGATGCATGCCTGTGTCGAGCGGGCCGGGCCGGAGCAGCGCGTTGGCCGCGACCAGGTCGTCGAAGCGGTCGCATTTCATGTTGCGCAGGCAGTCCGTGGCCAGCGGCGACTCGAACTGAAAGATCCCCGCCGTACGCCCCGACCGCAGCAACGCGTACACCGCGGCATCGTCCAGCGTGGGCCGCTCGAGATCCACCGTGACGCCGTGCCGCTCGGCCACCATCCGCGTCGCGTCGTGCAACACCGTGAGCGTCTTCAGCCCGAGAAGGTCGATCTTCAGCATGCCGACCTCTTCGAGCGCTACCATGTCGAACTGCGTGATGAGGGCGTCGCCGGCCGCCGCGCCGTTGGCGCCCGCGCCGCCGCCCTCCTGCGGCGCGATGCAGACCGGGACATAGTCGGTCAGCGGCCCGGGAGCGATCACCACGCCCGCCGCATGCACCGACGCGTGCCGCGCCAGCCCCTCGATGCGCGCGCCCAGCTCCAGCACCTTGCGGATCCGCTCGTCGTGCGCGGCGGCGGCCTTCACCTCCGGCACCTTCTCGGCCGCCTCCGCCAGCGTGAGGGAGAAGGCGGGTCCGGACGGGATCACTTTCGTGAGCCGGTCCACGTCGCCCATCTCCACGCGCAGCGTGCGGGCCACGTCGCGGAAGGCCGCGCGCGCCTTCAGCGTGCCGAACGTGATGATCTGCCCGACCGACTCGCGCCCGTAGCGCTCGCGCGCGTACTCCAGCACCTCGCCCCGCCGCTCGAAGCAGAAGTCGAGGTCGATGTCGGGCATGGTGATGCGCTCGGGATTCAAAAACCGCTCGAACAGCAGGTCGAAGGCGAGCGGGTCGACGGTGGTGATCCGCAGCGCGTAGGCGACGAGCGAGCCCGCCGCCGAGCCCCGGCCCGGGCCGACTGGAATGCCGCGGTCCCGGGCGGCCTTCACCAGGTCGTAGACGATCAGGAAGTAGCCGGCGTATCCCGTGCGCGTGATGACGTCGAGCTCGTAGTCGAGGCGCTGCTGGACCGCCGGGGGCAGGGGATCGCCGTAGCGCTCGAGGGCGCCGCGCCGCGCCAGATGCATCAGCAGGTCTTGATCCGTCGCGAATTCCGCGGGCCGCGGATACTGCGGCAGGAAATACCGCTTCTCGAAATCGAACTCGCAGGCATCGGCCACGCGCGCCGTTTCGGCGACCACCTCGGGCCGGTCGCCGAACAGCGCCAGCATCTCCCGCTCGGACTTGACGTAACTCTCCTGGCCGGAGAAGCGGAAGCGCTTGGGATCGTCGAGGTCCTTCCCGGTCCCGATCGCCAGCAGCACATCGTGCGCCTCGGCGTCCTCGCGGCGCAGGTAATGGGCGTCGTTCGTCGCCACCACGGGGAGCCCGAGCTCGGCGGCGAGGCGGAACATCCCCTCGCGCACGACCTGCTCCTCCGCGAGCCCGTGGTGCTGCACTTCCAGCCAGAACCCGTCCGGCCCGAACGTGCGCGCGAACCACGCCGCGCTCGCCTTCGCCGCCTCATAGTTCCCCGCGCGCAGGTACAGCGCGATCTCGCCCGAGAGACAGGCCGCGAGCGCGAGCAGCCCGTCGTGATGACGTGCCAGGACTTCCTTGTCGATGCGCGGCCGGCGGTAATACCCCTCGAGGTATCCGATCGAGGAAAGCTTGATCAGGTTCTGGTAGCCCGTGCGGTTGCGCGCCAGCAGCACGAGATGCGAGTACGGCGCCGGCGCGTCCGTCGGCTTCTCGCGCGCATGGCGGCTGCCGAACGCGAGGTATGCCTCGACGCCGAGAATCGGCCGGAGTTTCCGGGCCTTCGCCTCCGTGTAAAACCACCACGCGCCGTGGAGGTTGCCGTGATCCGTGAGCGCGATGGAATCCATGCCGAGCGCCTGCACGCGGTCGAGCAGCTCCGGGATCCGGTTCGCGCCGTCGAGAAGAGAGTACTCGCTATGGGTGTGGAGATGAGCGAAGGGCATCGGTTCGCCGGGAAGTTATTTCCGCATTCGCGCATTGTCAAAACCCGATGACGCCGTATCTTGCGGCCGAATGTGGGGAGTGACGCTGGTCGCCATGCTGGCGCTGGTGGCGCTGCTGCAGCGCGTCACCGGCGCGGCACCGCTCGACGCGCGGGCCGCCCTCGCGCTCGGAAGTGTCATCATCCTGGCGCTCGCCGGGGGCGCGCTCGCGCGCCAGCTCACCCTGCCGCGCATCACGGGGTTCCTGCTGATCGGCATTCTCGCGGGACCGGGCGGCCTGGGGGTGCTGGGTGGTGACGCCCTCGACTCCCTGCGGCTCATCACCGACGGAGCCCTGGCGCTGATCGCGATTGCCGTCGGATGCGAGCTGCGCCCCGCGGCACGGCGCGCCCGCGAGGAGCGGACCGCGCTGCTCCGCCTCGGCGCGGCGGCCGTCGGCTTGCCCTTTCTCGCCGTCGGGTTCGTGGCGTTCACCGTCATCCCATGGTTTCCGCTGACCCGGCACCAGCCATTTCCGGATGCGCTGGCCGTGGTGCTGACCCTCGCCGTGGTTGCGGCGGTGTCGTCCCCGGCGCTCGTGCTGGGCGTCGTGGCGGAACGCGCGCCGGACGGCGCAGTCCCGCCGGTGGCACACCGCGTGCTGCAGGTGACGGCTGTCCAGCTGCTGGTCGCGGCTCTGCTGTGCCCGCTGCTCCTGACGCTGGCGGGACCGCTCGCCAGTGCGGGAGCCGTGACCCCGGGGGTGGCCGTCGCGGCGCTCCGGGGACTGGCCGGCGCCGTGGGGGTGGGCCTCGTGCTGGGATACGGCATCGTGCGCTACCTCACCGCCCTCCCGGGCCGTACGCACGCACTGTGGATCGCCGTGGCTGCGGCGTTCCTGGTCGCGCAGGCCGCGCGGTGGTGGGGCCTGGACGTCATGCTGTGCGGTCTCGTCGCGGGTGCGTGCGCCGGCCCGCCGCACGGCGAAGCCGTGCGCCGCACGCTGCGGACCGCGGCCGCGCCCGTGCACCTCGTCTTCTTCGCGCTCCTGGGCAGCGCGCTGCGGTTCGACGCGCTGCGCGAGCTGTGGCCCTGGGTGTTACTGTTCGCCGGCCTGCGGCTGGTGAGCCTGCTCGCCGGGTGGCGCTGGGCGACCCGTTCCCGCGTGGCTCGGACGAGCGGGGTAGAAGACCGGTGGGGAGGGCTGGGATTGGTCTCCCAGGGGACGTTCGCGATCACGCTGGGTGCGTTCGCCCGGCAGGCGTTCCCCGAGTGGGGCGTCTCGCTGGAGGCGCTGATCCTGGCAATGGTGGGAGTGCACGCAGTGGCCGGCCCCGTTGGCTTCGCCGTGGCCCTGCGCAACACCGTGCGGGAGGACGGGCAGGATGGGGAAGATGCGCAAATCGGTGAGTCGTCTGACACGCGCCGGGCTGCTCTCGTGCCTGGCAGCGGCGGCGCTCGCGTGTAGCGATGGCTCGGGACCGTCGGTCCGGCCCTGTACGAGCGGACGGGACGTGGCGCTCGCCGTCGGCGAGTACGTCGCGATCGATCCCGCGGCGGACTCGGGATGCGCCATCTTTCCCGCCAACGGGGCCCCCGGAGAGGCGGAGTACCTGCTCGTTCCGCAGCTCGCCACCAGTACGGCGGGCGGCACGACGAGCTTTCAGCTCGTCGGCGACACGCTGCGCCTGACCGCCACCCCGGCCCCCGCGCCGCCCGCCCGGCGGCCGGCGCCATCGCCCGCCGCCCGCTTCCATGCCTTCCTGCGCCGCGGCGAGGAGCGACGCTCGTGGGGGTTCGCGCCGCAGCGCGGGCCGGCCCTGCTCGGGCCGGTCGCCCCGGCCCCGCCGGCCTACGGCAGCACGCGCCAGTTCGCGGTGTGCTCCGATCTCGAGTGCTCGAGTTTCGCCGACGTGACGGCGACCGTCCGCGCGGTCCAGACCAAGGTGGCGATCTATGTAGACGACGACGCGCCCCCGGGCGGCCTCGACTCGACCGCGCTCGATGGGCTGGCGCGGCTGTTCGATGATCGCCTGTATCCGGCGGATACCGCCGCCTTCGGCCGCGAGTCGGACATCGATGACAATACGGTCGTCCTGATCTTGATGACGCCGGTCGTCAACAAGCTCATCACCGAGGAGCAATGCCAGGAGTCCGGCTTCGTCGCGGGGTTCTTCCTGGGTGCCGATATCGATCCCGATTTTCAAAGCGACCCGCGCTCCAACAAGGGCGAGGTGTTTTACTCGGTCGTGGCCGACCCGCAAGGCACCGTGAGCTGCGCGCACAGCACGACGCAGGTGGAGCGGCTCGTGCCCGTCACGTTCATCCACGAGTTTCAGCACATGATCAGCTACAACCAGCACGTGCTGGTCCGGGGCGGCGACGGCGAGCAGTTGTGGCTGAACGAGGGATTGGCGCACTTCGCCGAGGAGCTGGGGGGCCGTACCTATGCCCCGGGCACGGCGGAGTTCTCGCGGTTCCTGCTCGGCGACCTGTTCAACGCCTACCAGTACCTCGACTCCACGAGCGGCCACTTTCTGCTGCCCACGGAGGGGATCGGCAGCCTCGCCGAGCGCGGAGCCTCCTGGCTGTTCGTGCGGTACCTGGTGGATCGCTACAGCGGCGACACCACCGTGGCGTCGTGGAACGCGTTCACGCGTCAACTGGTGGAGACGTCCCAGGTGGGAGCGGCGAACATCAGCGCGGTGACCGGGGACGTGTTCGTGACCATCGTGACCCGGTGGGCACTGGCGAACTGGGTCTCCGACCTGCCGGGGTTCGTGGCGCCGCCCGAGTTGCGGTACGATTCCTGGTCGTTCCGCGTCACCTACGCTTCGCTGAATGCGCAGGATCGGGGGAATTTCCCCAAGCCGTTCCCGCTGGTCCCCACGGTCAGCACCGGCCGCGCGACGAATGTCACGGGGACGCTGCACGCGGGGTCGGGGGTGTATCATCGCGCCACGCAGCCGGGGAGTGATCCGGCGTTCATCACGCGGTTGCGGACGTCGAACGGGGGGCTCCTCGATGGGTCGCTCTCGCCCCGGCTGAACGTGATCCGGATCCGATGAGGCAGGCGCGGGCGCGGTGGACCCCCTAGTCGAGCGGCAGCGCCCCCGCTGGGGCCGGGTGTTGCTGCGGATGCTGGGGATCGCGAGCGGAGTCGCGGTCGCCGCCATCGTCCTGCTGCTGCTGGTCAGCGCGGAAGCGCGATACGTGGCCCGCGCCGGTCTCGAGGAGGCGCGGCTGCTCCTCAAGCGGCGCTCGATCGAGTCGCTGCTCGCCGACTCGACGCTGCCCGCCGCGCTGCGCCAGCGGCTCGCGCTGGTGCTCGCCGCGCGGCGGTTCGCCGCCGATTCGCTCGGGCTCGCGGTCGGCAAGACCTACACGACCTACGTGGACGTGGGGCGCGATACGCTGCTGCTGGTGCTGTCGGCGAGCAGCCGCGACCGGCTGCGCGAAGTGACGTGGACGTACCCCATCGTGGGCGTTGTGCCGTACAAGGGGTTCTTCGACGCCGCCGCCGCGCGCCGCGCGGCGGCCGATCTCGCGGAGCAGGGCCTGGACGTCTACCTGCGGCCCGCGGGGGCGTTTTCGACGCTCGGCTATTTCAGCGATCCCCTGTTCTCGACCGCCATGAGCCGCGATTCGATGGAGCTGGTGGCGACCGTGCTGCACGAGCTCGCGCACAACACCCTGTACGTGAAGAATCAGACCCCCTTCAACGAGAGCTTCGCGAGCTTCGTGGGCTACCGCGGCGCCGAGACGTTCTTCCGGGCGCGGGGAGACACGGCCGACGCGCGACGCGCCGCGGCGCGCTGGCGCGACGAGCGCACCCTCGACGTGTTTTACGCGGAGCTCGCGCGGCGGCTGGACTCGGCCTATGCGGCGAGCCTCGCCGGCGCCGCGTTGGAGCGGACCCGTACCACGCTGTTCGACTGGGGCCGGAGCCAGCTCGGCGGGCCCGTGGGCCATTCCCTCGAGACCTACGACTGGCGCTGGTTGTCCCGCGCGCCGCTCAACAACGCCGTCGTCATCGCGCAGCGCCTGTACCGCATGGACCTCAATCTGTTCGACGAGGTCTACCTCCAGAACAACGCCGACATCGCGGAGACGATTCGCGCAGTGCAGATCCGCGTGCTCACGCAGCCCGACCGCGACCCCTACCGCGCCCTGTACTCGCGCCCGGGGGTGCGCGTGGCGGACTAGTTGCCCCGCAACCGCTCGGCATCGGCGACGCGCTGTAACGCGATCCCGTAGGCTGCCGTGCGGAGCGCCACGCCCTTCTGCTTGGACAGATCGCGCACCGCCGCATAGGCCTTCGTGATCGTCGCCTGGAGCTCGCGATTCACCTGCTCGTGGGTCCAGCGATACTGCTGGAGGTTCTGGGCCCACTCGTAATAGCTCACCGTCACGCCGCCGGCGTTGGCCAGGAAGTCCGGCAACACGGTGATCCCGCGCTCCTCGAGAATCAGATCGGCCGTCGGCG
>JBOHSP010000035.1:0-27847 GCA_050733275.1 Gemmatimonadales bacterium | reverse complement strand
ATCCGAGACGTGATCATGTCGGGCGGCGATCCGCTGCTCCTGTCCGACCGCCGCCTGAACGAGATCTGCGCGCGGCTGCGGGGGATCTCCCACATCGAGATCATCCGTATCGGCAGCCGGGTGCCGTGTCACCTGCCGGAGCGGATCACGCCCGAGCTGTGCGCCATTCTCAAGCGGTACCACCCGCTCTACCTCAACACGCACTTCAATCACCCCGACGAGCTCACGCCCGCGGCGGTCGCGGCCCTCGCCATGCTGGCCGACGCCGGCGTGCCGCTCGGCTGCCAGACGGTGCTCCTCAAGGGCGTCAACGACGATCCCGACGTCATGAAGGAGCTGATGCAGCGACTGCTCGCCGCCCGCGTGCGCCCCTACTACATCTATATGTGCGACCAGGTGGCCGGCGCCGAGCACTTCCGCACCAGCGTCGAGAAGGGGCTGGAGATCGTGCAGGCGCTGCGGGGCTGGACCTCGGGCCTCGCGGTGCCGCACTTCGTGATCGACGCGCCGGGCGGCGGCGGCAAGATTCCGCTCTTGCCCGAGTACGTCGTCAAGCTCACCGACAAGGAAGTCGTGCTGCGCAACTACGCGGGCAAGATCTACCGCTACAAGCAGCCCGGCAAAGCGAAGAAGCACACGCCGGCTCCCGAGCCGGTGCTGGTCGGCTGACGGACGTCACGCTCGAGCTGATCAGCACGCTGTACCGCGAGCACGCCGCCGCCCTCACCAGCGCGCGCGACGTGGCGCGGCGGCTGTACCGGCAGCGCAGCGACGCCCGGCTGGAGCGCTTCGCGCCCTACCGGTGGGTGAGCACGGCGCTGCGGCGCCTCGGTCTGCCGGCGCACTACAAGCGCCGCTTCCGCCCCAAGTTCGACGACCTCGAGGCCGAGATCACCTACCTGCTGATCCGGCACCGCCGCCCTGCGGCGATCCTGGAGGTCGCCCCCTACTACGCCTGGTCCACCACCTGGCTGCTCCAGGCCGTGCGCGACAACGGCTCGGGACAGGTGCACTCCTATGATCTGGTGGACTACAGCCGCCGGACCGTGCCGCCGGATCTCGCGCGCGGGCGCTGGAGCTTCACGCGGGGGGACATTCGCGAGCACGTCGGCCGGCTGCCGCGGGGCATCGGCTATCTCTTTCTCGACGCGGCGCACACGGCCGAGTTCGCGGCGTGGTACGTGCGCGAGGTGCTGCCGCGCCTCCCCGCCGGCACGTTGGTCGGCGTGCACGACATCTTCCGCGGCGCCGCGCCGCCCATGCCCGAGAGCGCCGTGCTCCTCGATTGGCTCCGCGACCGCGGCATCGCCTGTTTCACCGCCGCGGCCGGCCATCCGGGCGGCGCGTACGACAGCCTGATGACGGTGAAGCGGGAGCTGGGTCTCGCGGAGCCGATCCACGACTCGGTGAAGAACCCTATGGCGTTCTTCCGCTTGCCGTAGCTAGAGTTCGCCCATGCCGCGGTTCAAGGTCGGGCTCGTCCAGATGCGCATGGTGGAGGATCCGGCCGTCAATCTCGCCGCGGCCGTCCGGCGGGTCGAGGAGGCCGCCGCGCAGGGCGCGGCGCTGGTCTGCCTCCCCGAGCTGTTCCGCACCCTGTACATCGCCCAGCGCGAGGACCACGCGCTGTTCGATCTGGCCGAGCCGATTCCCGGTCCCAGTACCGACGCGCTCAGCGCCGTGGCGCGCGCGCGCGGCGTGGTCGTGATCGCGTCGCTGTTCGAGCGGCGCGCGGCGGGGCTGTATCACAACACGGCGGTCGTGATCGACGCGGACGGCACCACCAAGGGCATCTACCGCAAGATGCACATTCCGGACGACCCGGCCTATTACGAGAAGTTCTATTTCACGCCGGGCGACCTCGGCTTCCGGGCGTTCGAGACGAAGGTCGGGCCGATCGGGACGCTGGTCTGCTGGGACCAGTGGTACCCGGAAGGCGCGCGGCTGACGGCGCTCCAGGGCGCCAACATCCTGTTCTATCCGACCGCGATCGGCTGGCATCCCTCCGAGAAGGAGCAGCACGGCGCGCCGCAGCTCGACGCCTGGCGCACGATCCAGCGCAGCCACGCGATCGCGAACGGCTGCTGGGTGGGGGCCGCGAACCGCGTAGGCCACGAGCGCCTCGACCCGCAGGCACCCGGCATCGAGTTCTGGGGGCACTCGTTCCTCTGCGATCCGTTCGGCGTCGTCGTCGCTGAGGCGGGGACCGAGGAAGCGCTGCTGGTCGCCGAGGTGGACCTCGACCGCGTGGAGGAAGTGCGCCGGAACTGGCCGTTCCTGCGCGACCGCCGAACCGACGCCTACGCCGGGCTCGACCGGCGCTTTCTCACCGACTGACCGCTCCGGCACGGATGACCGCCGGCTACCGCATGCCCGCCGAGTGGGAGCCGCACGCGGCCACCTGGCTCGGCTGGCCCCACAACCGCAGCGACTGGCCGGGGAAGTTCGCGACGATTCCCTGGGTCTACGGCGAGATCGTGCGCAAGATCGTGCGCGGCGAACGGGCGCGCGTCCTCGTCAACTCCGCCGCGCACCAGGCCGGCGCGCGCCGGATCCTGGCGCAGGCCGGCGTGGCGCTGAAGCAGATCGGCTTCCTGCGCGTCCCCACCAATCGCGGCTGGACCCGCGACTTCGGCCCGCTCTTCGTGCGCGGCCCGGCCGGCCTTGCGATCGCGCGCTTCCGCTTCAATGCCTGGGCGAAGTACAAGGACTGGAAGCGGGACGATCAGGTTCCGCCGCGCGCCGCCAAACGCCTCGCGCTCCCGCTCGTCGAGCCGCAGGTCCGCGGCCGGGACGTCGTCCTGGAAGGTGGGAGCATCGACGTCAACGGCCGCGGCACGCTGCTCACCACCGAGGAGTGCCTGCTCGACCCCGCGGTGCAGGTCCGCAATCCCGGTCTGTCGCGCGCCGACCTCGAGGCCGTGCTGCGCGACGCCCTCGGCGCGACCAACGTCCTGTGGCTGGGCCGCGGCATCGCGGGCGACGACACGCACGGCCACGTGGACGATCTGTGCCGCTTCGTGAATCCGCGGACCGTCGTTCTGTGCCGGGAACAGGACCCGCGGGACGAGAACTACCGGCCGCTCGCCGAGAACCGCGAGCGGCTCCAGGGCATGCGCCTCGAAGACGGGTCGCGCATCGAGGTCGTGGACCTGCCGATGCCGGCTCCGCTCGTGTTCGACGGCGTGCGGCTGCCGGCGAGCTACGCCAACTTCTACATCGCGAATGCCGCCGTGCTGGTCCCGACGTTCAACGACCCCAATGACCGCCTGGCCCTCGGGATCCTGGCCGAGCTGATCCCCGACCGGCCCGTGGTCGGCATCCACGCCGTGGATCTCGTCTGGGGGCTCGGCACGCTACATTGCCTCACGCAGCAGGAGCCCGAAGCGAAGCGCTAGTCTCACCGCACCTGCCATGCCTCCACGCGCCCTTCCGAGAAAATCGGAATCAACACCCGCCGGCGCTTCGCGTCGTAGCCGATGTCGGCGGGGCTCGGCACGCCCGAGATCGCCTTCAGCGCCTGCCCCTGCGCGACGCGGTAAACCGCCGAATCGGCCCAGCTCGATACCCACAGCACGTCGTCCACCACTTCCACGCCGTCGTGCTGGCCGGGCCCCGTGGCGATCACGGTGGAGGCCGCCTCGCCGGGCTTCCAGGCGCGCAGCGAGTCGCCCGCGAACGACACGATGATGAGGCGCTCGTTCGCCCGGTCCCAGGCGAGCCCGTTCGGAGCGTTCACCGTCGCGCCCTCGAGCGCCACGCTCACCCGGCGGTCGGGCGCGATTCGGAAGATGCGATCCGGGCCTGGGTGCTCCATTCCGGACGCCGTGAAGCGGATGCCCGTATCGCTGACGTACAGGGAGCCGTCGGGGTCGGCGGCGAGGTCGTTCAGAAACACCGCTCCGCTGATCGGCACCGCGGCGATCGGCGCGCCGGTGACGGCGTGGAACGCGCGCACCACGTCGATGTCGGTCACCCAGAGGGTGTCCTCGACGAGCGCCATGCCCTTCGGCGCGTGGAGCGTGACCCCATTCCTTCCGCCGGCGATGAAGGTCCGCTCCGGCGCGGTCGACGTCGCCCGGAGGCGGCTGATCGCGCCGTTGTTGTCCTTGTCGCCCGGATCGCCGTTGATGTTGGAGATGAAGTAGACGTCCTGGCGCTCGTCCCATTTCACCGACTCGGGGACATCGAAGCCCCCCACGGCCAGCACGCGCCTGGGGGCGGCGTCGCGCGGCCGACACGCCGGCGTCACGACTCCCAGCACGAGCAGCATACCCAGCGTCGTTCTCATCGGAGTGCGTCCTCCTCGGCAAGGTGCTTGATGTGTCGCATCACGCGCCGGCACTAGGCCTTGGCCTCCTCGAGCTGCTTCTTGCGGGCTTCGGTGACCTTCGCCGCGACTTCCGGCGGCGTCTCCTGATATACGTGGAACTTCATGCGATACGTGCCGCGGCCGTGCGTGAGCGAGTGCAGCGTGGTCGCGTAGCGATCGAGCTCCGCCTCGGGGACGAGCGCCTTCACCTTGGTGAACCGGCGGTCCTTCTCCGTCCCGAGAATGTGGCCCCGCCGCGACGAGATGTCCCCCATCACGGCCCCCTGATACTCGTCCGGCGTCCAGACCTCGACTTCCATGATCGGCTCGAGCAGCACCGGCTTGGCGCCCGGACTGACGTTCCGGAACGCCAGGATCCCCGCCATCTTGAACGACATCTCGTTCGAGTCCACGTCGTGGTAGGAGCCGTCGTACAGCTCGACCTTGAAGTCCACGACGGGATATCCGGCGACCGGTCCCTTGGCCGCCGCCTCGGTCACGCCACGCTCGACCGCCGGGATATACTGCCGGGGAATCACGCCGCCGACGATCTCATCGGCGAACTGCATGCCCGAGCCCCGCGGCAGGGGGGCGATGCGGATCCAGCAGTCGCCGTACTGGCCGCGGCCGCCGGTCTGCTTCTTGTGCTTGCCCTGGCCTTCGGCCTTGCCCCGGAACGTCTCGCGGTAGGCGACCTTGGGCCGGGTGGTCTGCGCGTGCACGCCGAACTTGCGGGCCAGCCGCCCCACTACGATCTCGAGATGCCGCTCGCCCAGGCCCCGGATCAGCGTCTGGCCGAGCTCGCCGTTGTACTCGTGATGGAACGTGGGGTCTTCCTCGTGCAGCTTGTGCAACCCGGTCGACAACTTGTCTTCCTCCCCGCGCTGCTTCACTTCCACCGCGACCGTGATCACCGGCTCGGGGAACGGAATCTTGGGCAGCACCAGCGGCCGCTCGCGCGTGGAAAGGGTGTCGTTGGTGTGCGTGTCCCGCAGCTTGGCCACGACCCCGATGTCGCCGCAATGCAGCTCGCCGATCTCGCTGCGTTCCTTGCCGGTGGGGACGCAGAGGTGATTGAGCTTCTCGGCCGCTTCGCGGGGCGCGTTCCAGACTTCCTGCCCGTTCTTGACCCAGCCGGAATAGATCCGGAAAAACGTCACGTCGCCGACATGCGGCTCGGAGACCGTCTTGAACACCTGCGCCGCGAGCGGCCCCGCGTCGCCCTGATCGAGCCGGATGCGCTCCGCGCTGCCCCATTGCTGGGCTTCCAGCACCGGCCCTTCGTGGGGCGCGGGATACAGCTCCACGATCTTGGTGAGCAGGGCGCGCGTCCCGTAGGTCAGCTCCGTGGCGCCGCAGAACAGCGGGAAGAGCTCCCCCTTGAGCATCCCCGCCTTCATCGCGGCGATCGCCTCGTCGCGCCCGATCTCCGCGCCGCCGAGGTAGCGCTCGAGCAACGTATCGTCGGTTGCCGCGATACTCTCGATCAGCTCCTGGGAATATTTGGTGAACCGATCCTGATACTCGGCCGGCACGTCCACCTCGTCGTACTCGCCCGACTTCGTGCCCTTCTTGTAGAGGTGCGCCTTCCTGGAGAAGAGATTGATGATGCCCTGGAACGCCGCCCCCTCGCCGACCGGGATCTCGACCGGAATCACCTTGGGGGTCAGCCGCTCCTTGATCTGGTTGAAGGTGCGCTCGAAATCAGCGTGCTCCTTGTCCATCAACGAGACGAAGAACATGCGCGGCAGCGCGCGCCGCTCGCAGTAGTCCCACACCTTCTCCGTGCCCACCTCGACGCCCGCCGTGGCCGCCAATACGACCAGGCCGGCGTCGGCGGCGGAGATGCTCGCGAGTGCGTCGCCGGTGAAGTCCAGATAGCCGGGGGTGTCGATCAGATTGATCTTCGTGTCCATCCACTCGGCCACACCCACGGCCAGGTTGATGGAGTATTTGCGTTCGATTTCGTCGGGAGTGTAATCGGTGAGAGCCGTGCCGTCCTTGACGGACCCGTGGCGTTTGCTCGTTCCGGCCACGAACGCGAGCGCGTCCACCAGGGACGTCTTGCCGCTCGCGCCGTGGCCGACGACGGCCACGTTGCGGATCTCCGGTGTCTTGTACACACGCACGAATCACCTCCTGCGGGGGGAGCAGAAATATGACGGAAGCAGGAGGCAGACGGCTAGGCAAGAGGGTGTCCGTTGTATGCGCCGACCGCCCGTTCCATCGCCCAGGGGAACACCCAGGTAAACAACGGCTCCCGATCGGCCCAGCCCGCGGCGCGGCGCGCCGCCCGAAACAGCAGCTCGCCGGCGCGGCCCGCGCGCGGGACCGTGGAGGCGATCAGGCGCGCGGCCCGCGCCACCCCCCCGCGCACGGCGCGATCCCAGGCCGGCGGCGGGCGCCGCCCAGCCACGTGCCGCTCCAGCCACGGGACGTAGTCCGCCAGCGCCGCGGGCGTGAGAAAGCTCGTCGCATGGAAGAACAGGACCGATGACGCCTTCTTCCGCATCCCGAACGCGCCGCGCGGCACCCCCGCCTCCTCGACGACGCGCCGCGCAATCGGCTTGGAGTAACGGCCGCCGATGTCCCAGCGGGCCAGCGCCGGGGAGCGGCTCAGTTGACTGAGGTCGCCGGCCTGGCGGGTGCCGAAGAACGGGACCGCGCAATGGATGAATCCCGCCCGCAGCCGATATTCCGTCAGCGATAGTCCCGACTGATCGTGACGGGCGACGTCGGGTCCCATGTCCGTCGTTTCCTTGCTCCAGATCTTACCGCCGTAGTGACCCGTGAGGAGCAGACTCCCGCCGAGCAGCGCCTCGGCACCCTTCAGGAACACGTCTTCCCCCTTGGCGTCGGCGGCGATGAAGGGGACCTCCGGTAGCGTCTCCCGCCGCCACGCGTCGCGCGGGATGACCGTGACGGTGAGCCCCAGGCGGTCCGCGATCTCCTGCCCGCTGTCGGAATTCGCGCCGACGCCATGGTCGAAGGAGACCACGTCGCGCAGACCCACGGCGCGGCCCAGGACCGCCACCATGGGCGAGTCGTAACCGGAGGAGATCGTCCCGAGCAGGCGGAGCGGATGGCGGCGCCCGGCTGCCCGGCCGTTGTCCACCACCCGCCGCAGCGCGTCATCGAGGAAGCCGCGGTAGCGCTCGTACATCCCGAAGTCCCGCCGCAGCGGCGGCTTGGGCGTCACGGCCACCCCGGCGCCGTCCCACGTCACGTTGTCGAAGTAGATCAGCCGCACCGTGCCCGCGCTGGTGGCGAGGTGCGGCGCGTAGCGTGTCAGGCCGTGGCGGATGGAGGAGAAGTCCCGGAAATAGTGCGGGTACGCGGGATCCACCGCGCCGCCCACGGCGGCGAGCAGACAGGCCAACGAGTTGGAAATCCAGTGCTCGCCGTCGCGTGACAACAGCTGCAAGCGATCCACGGTGTTGCCGGCGCTGACGAACGTCACCGCACCGTCGCGCAGCCGTCCGCCTGACCCGCAGACCAAATCCGTGCGGTCGAAGTCTCCGGCCGCGTAGGGACCGTCCCACACCGCCTCGCAGAACCACCGGGGCGCGACTTCCACGCGCGCCCCGTGCTGCACCTCGACCGTATCGGCACCGCTGCGGCAGCGGGCGAGCCACGCGAGCGGCGGCCAGACATCCACGCGGCGACAATCGAATCGCATCGGCATCGCGCCCGTCGCCATCGCAGGAAGCGCGCCACATCGCGTTGCTCGCGGGGCGGCGACTCGCAGCGCGCTGCGATTTCAATCTGGGCTTAATCCTCTTTCCAAAAGAGTCTAGTTCACTATGGTTGGAATATCTAACTCCAAGGAAAGCAGATGAGCTTCACCCACAAACTCGCCCGTCGCTTGGCGAGGCTGAAGGGATTGTTGTTCGTGGGATCCGCGGTGCTCGCGTGTTCCGCGGACGATGTCCCCGGTTCCATTCCCCGCATCGTTCAGTTGGTCGTTGTTCCCGACAGCTTGCTCATCGATTCCACCCAGAGCTATCGGCTCCAGGCCTACGGCCGCACGCAAACGCACGACACCATCCCGACCGGCGACGTCGTGCTGTGGTCGAGCAGCGACGCCGACGTGGCGACGGTCTCCTCGAGCGGGCTGGTGCGCGGCCGCGCCGCGGGTGCCGCGACGATCACCGCGACGAGCGCCGGCAAGTCCGGCTCCACGCGCGTGATCGTGAGCGAGACCCCCGTGCCGCCCCCACCACCGCCGCCCCCGCCACCGCCGCCCCTGGGCGGCTGGCACGTGAGGCCCAGTGGCACGAGCAGCGGAGACGGCACGCGGGACGAGCCGTGGAGCCTGAATCATGCCCTGAAGGGCGCCGACGGGCGCATCGAGCCGGGCGACACGGTGTGGCTGCACGGCGGGACGTATCGCGGCAGGTTCGCGGCGACCGTGAGCGGCGCCGCCGGCTCGCCGGTGGTATTCCGGCAGTATCCCGGCGAGCGCGCCATCATCGATGTGGCCGGCAGCACATCCGGCGCCTCGCGCGGTGACGCGTTCGTGGTGAAAGGAGGGTGGACGGTGTGGTGGGGCTTCGAGCTGCTGAGCTCGGATCCACACCGCAACAATACGCGCCCCAACATGATCGTGAACAACGCCTCGAACACGAAGTACATCCATCTCATCGTGCACGACGGCGGCATCGGGTTCTACACCTATGCGACGCCGTCGAATGTCGAGGTGACGGGGTGCATTTTCTATAACAACGGCTGGCAATCGACGTCCTACGGCGGCGGCCATGCCCTCTACCTGAAGAGCAACGCCGGCCCGCTCGTAGTCCGCGACAACGTCCTGTTCAACCAGTTCGGGTATGGGATTCACGTCTACTCCGATCTCGGCGACGGCAAGCTGACCAACATGACGGTGGAAGGAAACGTCGCGTTCAACAACGCGTCCCTGAGCGAGCAGTACAGCAGCTCGGCGAATGCCAACATTCTCATCGGCGGGCAGGAGCCCGTCCGGGGGGCCCGGGTGACCGACAACATGACCTACTTCACGCCCGGGGTCGGCGTCCAGAACCTGGTGATGGGCTTCAGCTCGTATGCCAACGCCGACCTCTCCCTGCGGAACAACTATGCCGTCGGGGGGACGTACGTGCTCACTGTCGGCCAGTGGAGCCAGATGACGGCCACCGGGAATCAGCTCATCGGGACGAGCCGGGTCGTCCGCGTCAAGGACAGCTCGCTGGGCGGCTACGGCTGGAGCGGCAACGTGTATCGGCGCGACCCGACCACCAACGCCTGGCAGTTCAACGGGACCGACTACGACTTCGGCACGTGGAAGATCAGGACGGGCCTGGGAGCGACCGATCTGGCCCTCCCCGGCGCACCCCTCATACCGAAAGTGTTCGTGCGCCCCAGCCAGTACGAGCCGGGCCGGGCGACCGTCGTCGTGTACAACTGGGGAGAGGCGGCGAGCGTGGGTGTCGATCTCGCGGGCATCCTCCCCGCCGGGGCCCGCTACGAGGTATACAACGTTCAGGATCTGTTCGGCGAACCCGTGGCAAGCGGTACCTACGGGGGTGGATCGCTCACGATTCCGATGGGCGGCGTCACGCCACCGGCGCCGATTGGCGGCTCGCCCCATGCGCCGCCTCGCACCGGCCCCGATTTCGACGTGTTCATCGTGGTACAGACCAGCTAGAAAACAACAAGGGGCGAGCGGCACATCGTGAGCCGCTCGCCCCTTTTCAGTTCTGTGTCTCTACTCTAGATGCCCAGGTCGTGCATCTCGCTGTCGGCCACGGCGTCGTGGTCGTCGTGCCCATCGCGGACGTGTGACACCAGCCGGTGGAGGATCTGGATGGCGCGCAGGTTGAGCGCCAGGGCGCGCACTTCATCCCCCTCGGCGAGCGCGGCGACGGCCAGCGAGCGAATCTCCTGCACGTGGGCAAGGATAGCGCGGATCCGCGGTGCGTCGCGATCGCCCAGCCGCTCCTCGATCCGCGACACGATCTGGTCGACGGCCGCGCCGGTGCGCTCGGCTGCGTCGGGGAAGACCTCCACGACGGCGCACAGGACCTTGAGGAACGCCTGGCGCAGCAGCTCGCGCGCCTCCTCGCGATGGCCCGCTTCGTAGGCCGCGCGCGCGTCCTGGCGCAGCGCGCGCGCCTCGGCGAGGCAGGACTGTGCCTCGGGGTCCTCGCTGCCGCGCAGCGCCTCGAACAAGCGGCGCAGCCAGTCTTCGTGCCGCGTGGCCGTGGTGGTGGCGATGTCGGTCGCGATGGCCTCGGCCTGCTGCGCCAGCAGGAGCTCGTTGGCTTGGGCGCCGGTGGGCGCGTCGTCGGGGCTACAGGCCGCCGCCAGCAGGCCGGCCGTCAGGGCGCCGATGATGACCTTGCGCATATCCCGCACTCCTCGAGAGATTGTCCGCGCGTTGGACGCTGCACCATCGGCGTCGTTAAGCCGCCGATCCGTGAGCGCCGTCACCGGGCGGTGGAGCCCTTGACGGTCCGTGACTTACGGGCGCGAGGCGCAGCCCGATCGCCCCGGCCAGGACCATAACGCCTCCCGCAATCAGGAACGCTGCCGCCCCGCCGAGGCCATCGTAGAGGGCTCCGACCACCGGTGGGCCCGCCATCCGGCCCAACGCGCCGATCGCCTGTGCCGCACCCAGGATAGCGCCCTGCTCGGTGGGATCGGCATACACCGACACGAGCCCCGTCGCCGCGGGCGAGAACAGGCTGTTCGCGACTGCGAGCCCCAGCGTACAGACGTACAGGCTCAGGGACGTCCCGAGGAACGGGACCACGGCGATCGCCACGGCCATGCCGAGCGTACCCGCGATGACCAGGACGCGCTCGCCGGTACGGCGCACGATCCGGCCGAAGCAATAGCCCTGCATGAACGCCGCCGTGACGCCGATGATCGTGAACAGAATGCCGAGCTCGCGCTCCTGCCACCCCAGCGTCGCGCCCGCGTGGAGCGGCAAGGCCACCGTGTAGCCCGAGAAGGCAAAGGTCACGAGCGCCCACACCGCGATGAGCGGGCGCAGCAGGGGGCGGGCGACCGCCTCGCCGAGGTGCCCGAAGTCCAGGAGCGACCGCCTGACGCGATGTTCGAGTCCGAGGGACTCTGGCAGGATGACGTACGCCGAGACGAAGTTCGCCAGCGAGAGCCCAACCGCGACGAGCCCCGGCGCGGCCGGGCCGCCCCAGTGCGCCGCGAAGCCGCCGATGGCGGGGCCGATGCTGAACCCGATGCCGAAGGCCGCGCCGATGATGCCCATACCGCGCGACCGCTGGGCGGGACTCGTGATGTCGGCGATGTACGCCTGGGCGGCGGAGATGTTGCCGCCGGCGAATCCGGAGATAACGCGTGACAGCAACAGGACCTCGTACGATCCCGCGAACGCGAACAGCGTGTAGCCCACGGCATTGAACAGGGTTGTCGCGAGGATGATGGGGCGGCGGCCTACCCGGTCCGACAGCTTGCCGAGCACGGCGGTGGCCGCGAACTGCATCAGCGAGAAGACGCCGAGAATGGCGCCGTACCCCAGTCCCGCGGCACCGAACCGCTGGGCGTAGTACGGCAGGATCGGCAGGACGATCCCGAAGCCGATGAGATCGACCAGAACCGTGAGGAAGATGATGCCGAGGCGGCCGCGGCCGGCCCTCACGCGCGCTGCACCTCGTGGATACGCCGGTCTAGCGCTTCAGCGTGACAGCGATGCCCGGCCCGGCGCTGGGCCCATAGCGGGCGCCGGCCTCCGTGGTGCTGAGATAACGGAGCGTCAGAACGCGCTCGGCGGGAATCGTCCTCAGGTAATCGACGGTCCCCATATCCTGCTCGTCCACGTAGACGTGCACCTCCGTTACTTGCATGTCCCTGGAGCCGCTGGGGAGACTGAGCACGCCAGTAGCCCGCAACCAGTACGGCCGGAGGGACCGCACGATGTCGAACGCCGTGCCGGGCGTGGAGCCCAGGCCCTCGATCTCTTCGGCCGCAATGAAGTCCCTGCTGCTGCGCTGCGCTTCGAGTGGCAGGACGGTGACCGACAGGACGAACAGCAGGGGTAACACGCGCTTCGCGTCGAGCATGGCTCCTCCCTCGAGACCCGAACCAATGGCGCTGCAAAGCTAATCTACCTACTATAGGGCGACCTGGAGGCCCCATGTCCCCCGCTTCCCGCCAGGATGTGCTGGCCGAAATCGAGCGTCTGTTCGCCGCCAGCGAGCGCACCACCGCGCTGAAGACCGTCAATCTCATCATGGGCAAGCCCGGCGAGCGCGAAGAAATGCAGCTCGTCCTTGTGGAGCAGAGCGGCGGAAATCTCGAGCAACTTCGCGGCCTGGTCGACTCCGCCAAGAGGCGTCCGTCGCCTCCCCGCGCCGCGCCGCCGGTGACCGACGCCGCCTCGGCGCAGTACGCCCAGGCCACCGCCACCGCCCAGCTCATCGGCGCGCAGCGCGGCGCCGGGCAGGACGCCACGGTGGCGGTGGGGAGCTCCAAGGAATACCTGCCGATCCGCTGGCTCTTCTATGTGGCGATCGGCGCCATCCCCGTCATTACGCTGGGCGGTGCCATCCCCTTCGCGATCTCCGCATCGGGGATCGCCGGTGTCAGCCGGATCATGAACGACGCCCGCCAGCCGCTGGGCACCCGCCTGCTGTTCTCGACCGGCATTACGCTGGCCTGCTGGGTCGCGCTGTTCGGGCTGGTCGGCGCCGTCAGCGCCTTGTGAGGCAGGCCGGCGGGCGCTGCACCCGGCGTGACTTCATCGGCGGGACGGGCCTCGCCGTCGCGACCGCGTTTCTCCCACCTGCCCTCTCGTTCCCCGGCCACACGCTCGTCTGCGTCTTTCTTCGCGGCGGCGCCGACGGACTCAGCCTCGTCGTTCCCCACGGCGATCCCCGCTACCGCCGGGCCCGGCCGACCAGCGCCGTCCCTCGCGTCATTGATCTGGATGGGTACTTCGGCCTCCATCCCGGTCTGGAACCGCTCCTCGCCTGGTGGCGCCACCGGCAGCTCCTCATCGCTCCCGCGGCGGGCCTGCCGCACCGGCCGGCGGGCCATGCGGATGCGCAGTCGCGGATCGACCGCTGGCTGAGTAGCCGCGGAGCCGCGCGCGGCGTGTCATGGTCCCACGCCGCCCGGCTCATCGCCACGCCACGACGGCCTGCCGTGACGGTCATCGATGTCGCCGGGTGGGATATCCACGTGGATCAAGGCGCCGCGACCGGTCTGCTGGCGCAGCGGGTGCACGGATTGGGGCGGTGCCTCGGCCGGTTCGTCAGCGATGCCGGGCCGAGGATGCGCGACGTGACCGTCATCGTGATGTCGGAATTCGGGCGCAGCGTTCCCGAGAACGCCTGCGGAGGAACGGATCATGGCCACGCGGGCGCGGTGCTCGCGTTCGGCGGCGCCGTGCGTGGCGGCATCCGCCCGTGGCCGGGCCTGGCGGCCGACTCCCTGCCCGTGCGCACGGGGGTGTACGACCTGTTGGACGCGCTGGCGGCCCCGGCGGGGGTCACGTCACGCGGATGGCGTCTTCCGCTCCGTCCCGAATCGTGAGCCAGTCGGTGCGCACGCGGTCCCACTCCTGAATCACGAGTCCGTGGCGCTCGAACAGGCCGCGGATCTGCGCCGGGCCGAACCCCGCGATCTCCTCGAGCACGGGCACGAGCACGCTGAGCGCGTCGTCACTGATCACGGTGCGCTTCGCGATGTGCGCGACCTCCCGCGCCTCCGACGCGGCGATCGTGACGCCTTCGCCGCGGTTGACGTGCAGCATCACCGGGATGTCCGACTGGCCGTCCCCGACGTACACCACCTGGTCGCGGGGCACCGCCTCGCGCACCCGGATTTCCTCGACCGCGGCGACTTTGCCGTAGCCGGCCGCGACGCGCGCCAGGCCGTCGATCTCGCCCGTCTCCGGGCGGAACCGGAAGCCGGTGCCGATCACGTGATCCGCCGGTACGATCCCGTCGAGCGCGGCCAGCACGACCTCCTCGGGCGCCGCGGAGATCACGTAGAAGTCAAAGCGGTGTCCGTCGATGCCCTGGTCGAGCATGCGCGCCAGCAGCCGCACGTTGCGCTTCAGCCGCACCCGGCGCCCCACCTCGAGCAGGTCCTGCCGCGTGACGCGCCGGTACTCCGCATCGTGCGCGAGGAGATAGGCGAGCTCCGCCCCCTGCTGCACGAGGTTGAGTCCCGAGAGCGCTGCGACCTTCTCCCGAAAGCTCATGATCCCCAGCATCTCGCTCAACACGATGCCGGAGTCATTGAAGCTCAATGTCTGATCGAAGTCGCTCGCCAGCAGGTAATGCTTCTTCATGACGGCTCCCGGGTGCCCGGCCACAGACGAAAAGGCCCGCTCAGCATTTTGCGGAGCGGGCCGAGACGGCATTGCGACTGCGTGCATCGCGTCAGGTAAGGCCCGCTTCCCCCGGAGTGTCCCCGGTGTTGTGGAAGAAGGTGGGCATGCACGCGCGCCGCAGCATGGCCGAATGCTACGCAGGCGCAGGCGGCCGCGTCAACGGCCGTGCTCCACGAGGCGCCGCCGGCCCTCACGATTCTGGCACGGCCGAGGGAATCCCTGTATTCTGGCCTGCTATGCGGGATTCCCTGCAGGCGCTGGTCCGGGAAGCCAGCGCGTCGACGCGCACCGCCGACTTCTGGCACGCCGCGGCCGGCATCCTCAGCGGGTGGGCGGGTGGCGCACGCGTCACGGTGCGCTATCAGGGCGTCAACGAAGCCGGCACGATCACGGCCGGCGTCGACGACCGGTCGGGACGGAGCCTCACGGTGCAATGGCACGATGCCGAAGGCCGGCGGGTGGATGCCACGCTCGCCGGCGCTCCACCGGCCCTGCCGGAGGCTGAGCTCGAGGGCGTGATCGAATTCGCCTCGCATCTCGCCATCATGGTCGGCCGGCGCGTCGCCCTGGAACGCGAGCGGCGCCTCGGCAGCTTCGTGGTGGAGCTCGCGCGCTGGCTGCTGGCCGCGCCCGAGACCGAGTTGCTGCTGCGCTATACCCTGCAGAGCCTGATGGATCTCGTCGAAGCGCAGGGAGCATTCGTGGCCCTGCAGCAGCGCGACAGCCCCACGCTGCGCGTGTCCCCGGCCCTGGGGGATGCGGCGCCGCTCGAGGGGCTGGTGTTGGAGATCGAGGACAGCGCCACGGGCCGCGTCGTCCGGACGGGGGAAGCCCTCGTATCCGGGGACCTGCGGGCCGAGCCGGACGCAAGCCCCCTTGCCCGGGCGCTGGCGGACGGCGTCCGGACGGCCCTCATCGCGCCGCTGCGGACCTCGCACGGCGCCGCCGGCGCCGTGGGGCTGCTGCGCTACCGGCGCGAAGGGGCCGCGCCGCCGCCGCCGTTCACCCTGTACGACCTCCACTACGTCACAGCCGTCGCGGCGCACATTGCCGGCGCGCTCGAGCTGTCGGAAGCCGTGGCGGCGACGCGCGCCGCCGCCGATCGCGCCCGCGCCATGGTGGACGCGAGTCCTCTGCCCATGGCGCTGGTCGATACCGGCGGCGTCGTGCGACAGGTGAACGACGCGGCCGTGGCCGTGTTTGGGCTGACCGACAAGGACACGGCGGTCGGCTGCCATCTCGAGAAGCTGGGGCTGTCGCCCAGCGGGCTGACGGTGCGGCTCATGCTCGCCGGACGACGGGACGGGGATCCCTGGCACGGCCGCGTGCTGGTGACCCAGCCCGCCGGCGGCGAGCACCAGCGGCGCATCTGCGATTGCACCGTCACGGGCCTGCGCGGGCTGGGCTCGGAGGACCTGCTCGTCGCGCTGTACGACCGGTCCGACGAATTGCGCGCCCAGCGCGAGCTGATCGCGCGGGAGAAGCTGGCCACGGTGGGCGAAATCGCGAGCGGCGTCGCGCACGAGGTGAACAACCCCCTCGCGGCCATCCGCATGGAAGCCGAGCTGCTGGCGCGATCCACCCGCGACGCCGACGCGAGCGCGGCGGCCTCCACGATCGTGCGCGAGGTGGACCGCGCGGCGCGGATCGTCCGCAGCCTGCTGCGCCTCGCGCGCCGCGCCGATACGACGCCCACCCGCATCCAGGTCAACGAGCTGGTGCGCGACGTGGCCGAGATCCGCCAGCGCGTGCTGCGCGCCGACAACATCGCCGTCCGCACCCACATGGATCAGGCGGCCGAAGCGGTGCTGGGACTGGGCCAGGAGCTGCAGCAGGTCGTGATCAATCTCGTCACCAACGCCGAACACGCCGTCCGCGGGCGCGACGGCGCGGTGGTTCTCCTGACAACCGAAGCGCGCGCCGATTGGGTGCGGCTGATCGTCGAGGACTCCGGGCCCGGGATCCCCCCCGAGATCCGCCCTCGCGTGTTCGATCCGTTCTTCACGACCAAGAGCCCCGACGAGGGGTCGGGGTTGGGGCTGTCGATCTGTCAGCGCGTGGTCGCGGAAGTGGGAGGCAGGATCTGGCTGGAGGAATCGGAGACCCTGGGGGGCGCACGGTTCGTGGTGGAGCTGCCCGCCGCCGCGCCCCTGGTGGACCACGTGATCGGCTGATCAGGCCTCGAGAATCCGCCGGCGATAAATGACCAGCGTGGCGAGCCCGTAGGCGCCGATGGCGAGGAGCAGCAGGCCGAGCCGCCAGTCGGACGCGAGCTGCCAGAGGCCCGCCCCCACGTAGGCCACGCTCGCGACGACCCCCATCGCGATGACCTCCCGCCGGGCCATCAGGATGCCGAACACGTAGCCCCAACTGAAGGCCGCGATGAACAAGAAGATGACGGCGTTCGGGAATATCTTCGTGGGGTCGATGAGATTGAGGACGCCGGCGAACGCGCAGAACAGGCCGATGACGGTGTAGGCCGCCAGGTGCAGCGCCAGCGGGAGGGGCAGCGTGGACATTTTGTCGAAGGTCATAGGGCTAAAATAGACGCTATGGCGTGACGACGCTACGACGCGACGCATGGACGTGACCCGCACGTATCTGGAGCTGACGAGCCGCGCGCAATTCCGGGCGGCCTTCGGGACCTTTCCCGACATCCGCCTCGCGCGCGAGCCGAAACCGACGCCGGCGCTGTACCGGCAGTGCTATCGCACGGTCGGGGAAGCGTTTCATTGGCGCGACCGCTGGGAGTGGAGCGACGCGGACATCGCCGCGCATCTCGCCGATCCGGCCATCAGCCTGCACGTGGCCGTCCGCGCCGCGCGGGACGCGCCGTCCCGGCTGGCGGGCTGGTACGAACTGCGGCGCGTCCCGGAGGATGAGTCGGTCGAGATCGCCTACTTCGGCATCGTGCCGGCCGAAGTCGGCCGCGGGCTCGGCAAGCACCTGCTGTCGCAAGCGGTCGAAGACGCCTGGGCCCTCGGCCCGCGGCGCGTATGGCTGCACACCTGCACGCTGGATCACCCCAATGCGCTGCCCAATTATCTCGCGCGCGGCTTCACGCCTTATCGCACGGAGCATTACCAGGTAAATTCCGCGCTGTGAAACCCGCCGCCGCATCCAACAGCTTCGGCAGCCGCGCCACGCTCCAGGTTCCCGGAGGCGGGCGCGCCTTCGAGATCTTCCGCCTCGACGCGCTGGAGCGCCGCGGACTTCCCGTCGGCCGACTCCCCTATTCGCTCAAGATCTTGCTCGAGAACCTGTTGCGCCGCGAAGACGGGAGCGACGTCGCGGCCGCCGACGTGGAGACGCTGGCGCGCTGGGATCCGGCCATGATTCCCGCGGACGAGATCGCGTTCATGCCGGCCCGCGTGCTGCTCCAGGACTTCACCGGGGTCCCGGCGGTGGTCGATTTCGCGGCGATGCGCGACGCCATGGCCGCGATGGGCGGCGACCCGCGCCAGGTGAACCCGCAGCTCCCGGCGGAGCTCGTCATCGATCACTCCGTGATCGTGGACGAGTTCGGGACCCCCCGGGCGTTTCAGGTGAACGCCGATCTCGAGTTCCAGCGCAACCGCGAGCGCTACGCCCTGCTGCGCTGGGGGCAGAAGACATTCCAGGGATTCCGCGTGGTGCCCCCCGACACGGGCATCGTCCATCAGGTGAACCTCGAGTATCTGGCCCGCGTGGTGTTCACGACGGATGGCCGGACGGCCGGACGGCCCGACGGCCCGGCGCAAGCCTACCCGGACACCCTCGTCGGCACGGATTCGCACACCACGATGATCAACGGGCTCGGCGTCCTCGGCTGGGGCGTCGGCGGGATCGAGGCTGAGGCCGCGATGCTCGGGCAAGCGATCTCGATGCTCATCCCGCAGGTCGTGGGATTTCGGCTCACCGGCCGCCTGGCGGAGGGAGCGACCGCGACCGACCTCGTGCTCACGATCACCCAGATGCTGCGGGCCAAGGGCGTCGTGGGGAAATTCGTCGAATTCTACGGCCCAGGCGTCTCGACGCTGCCGCTCGCCGACCGCGCGACGATCGGCAACATGGCGCCCGAGTACGGCGCCACGATCGGCATCTTCCCGGTGGACCAGGAGACGCTCCGGTATCTCGAGTTCACGGGCCGGCCGGCGGAGCAGGTCGGGCTGGTCGAAGCGTACATGAAGGAGCAGGGGCTGTTTCACTCCCCCGACGCGCCGCACCCCGTCTACTCCGACACCCTCGAGCTCGATCTCGGCACGGTCGAGCCCAGCCTGGCAGGGCCGCGGCGGCCGCAGGACCGGGTGCCGCTGCGCGAAGTGCCGCGCAACTTCCGCGACTGCCTGCCCACGCTCGTGAAGTCCGTGACCCCGAACGCGACGGTCGTGAAGCCGGTCGGGCGCTGGGAAAGCGAGGGGGGGCAGTCCGGACTCACGCCGCCCGCGCCACAGCGGGGGACTCGCGTGCGGATCGGCGAGGTCGACCACGAGCTGCGCCACGGCTCGGTCGTGATCGCGGCGATCACGAGCTGCACCAACACGTCCAACCCGTCGGTCATGGTGGCGGCCGGGCTCATGGCCAAGAAAGCGGTGGAGCGGGGGCTCGATACGCGGCCCTGGGTCAAAACGAGTCTCGCTCCCGGCTCCAAGGTGGTGACCGACTATCTGCGCCACGCCGGCCTCATGGAGCCGCTCGAGCGGCTGCGCTTTCATCTGGTGGGCTACGGCTGCACCACGTGCAACGGCAATTCGGCACCGCTACCCGAGCCGGTATCCGCCGCGATCGCCGAGGGCGATCTGGTCGTGTGCTCGGTGCTCTCGGGCAACCGCAATTTCGAGGGCCGCATTCAGCAGGAGCTGCGCGCCAACTACCTGGCGTCGCCTCCGCTGGTCGTCGCGTACGCGCTCGCCGGGCGCATCGACATCGAGTTTCACAACGAGCCCATCGGCACCGGCCGGGACGGCGCGCCCGTCTTCCTGCGCGACATCTGGCCATCGGCGCAGGAGGTGGCGGGCGTCATCCAGCGGTCCATCCACTCGACGATGTTTCGCAAGAGTTATGCGGAAGTGTTCGACGGGGACGCGCGCTGGCAGGGCCTGCCGGTGCCCGAGGGTGACCGCTTCGCCTGGGAGCCCGGCTCCACCTACATTCGCCGCCCGCCGTATTTCGACGGCATGCCCGCCACGCCCGGCGCGGTCACGGACATCCGGAACGCGCGCGTCCTGTGCCTGCTGGCCGACAGCATCACCACCGACCACATCTCGCCCGCGGGCTCGATCCGCCGCACCAGTCCCGCCGGCCAGTATCTGATCGCGCACGGCGTGGCCCCGCTCGATTTCAACTCGTACGGCTCCCGGCGCGGCAACCACGAGGTGATGGTGCGCGGGACGTTCGCCAACGTGCGACTCACGAACCTGCTCGCGCCGGGGACCGAAGGCCCGCACACGGTGCACCTGCCCGACGGCGAGCCGCTTACGATCTATGATGCGTCCGTGAAGTACGCGGCCGAAGGCACGCCGCTGCTCGTGCTCGCGGGCAAGGACTACGGCGCCGGCTCCTCGCGAGACTGGGCGGCCAAGGGCCCGCGCCTGCTCGGCGTCCGCGCGGTGATCGCCGAGAGCTACGAGCGCATCCACCGGTCCAACCTCGTGGGCATGGGCGTGCTGCCTCTCCAGTACCTTCCCGGGCAGAGCGCGAAGGCGCTCGGCCTGACCGGCAAGGAGCGGTATGACATCCTCGGGCTGTCGGACATCCTCGCCGATGGATTCCCCCGCGGCCGGGAGCTGGCGGTGACCGCACGGGGAGATGATGGCAAGGTGACGGAGTTCCAGGCAAAGGTACGCATCGATACGCCCCAGGAGCTGCACTACTACCGCCACGGCGGCATCCTCGAGTACGTGCTGCGGCAGTTGGCCATAAAGGCCGACTGAATCAGCCGGGCGAATCGAGCATGGCCTGGAGCTCGGCGGCGGGAACCGCGCCCATGCGACGCGCGGCCTCCCGCCCGGCGCGGAACAGAATCAGCGTCGGAATACCGCGCACCCCGAAGCGTTGCGTCACGGCGGGATTCCGGTCGGTGTCGAGCTTCAGCACGAGCAGCCGCCCCCGCCGTTCGCGGGCAAGGTCATCGAGCAGGGGCGCCATGATCTTGCACGGGCCGCACCAATCGGCATAAAAGTCGACCAGGACCGGCACGCCGGCGTCGGCGATCACCCGGTCGAAGGACGGTTCCGACACCCCGAGCGGCCGGTCGAGCAAAATGGGTCGGCCGCAGTCCCCGCATTTCGGCCGGTCCTCGACCCGGGCGAGATCCACGCGGTTGAGCGTGGCGCAGAACGGACAGGCCACGGTGGTGAGTCGCTCCTGCTCGACGCTGCCCGGTTTCATGGCTCGTGCCCCATCGCGTCCGCCCATTGCTCGACGCGCGCCCGCTGCGCGTCCGTGAGCAACCCCTTGGCCTGCGCCGTCGCGCGCAGCATCGCCCAGTGGGCGTTGCCCATCGCGCTGTGCGCCGCGAAGAAGTGCTCCCGCACGGCGTTCGTGTCCGGGGTGGCTGCCGCCATCGCCCGCAGCAGCGCATCGCGGTGGGTCCGGGCGGCAGCCTGCGCCGCGGCCTGCGCGGACTTCGCGGCATCGCGCAGCGCCGTGAGCCGGGTGATCTGCTGAGGAGTGAGCGCGAGGCTGTCCTGGCGCGCGAGCAGGTGTTCGGGAGTGAAGGCCATCGTGCGCATCATCGGGGCCATCATCTCGTGCATCATGGGCTGGCCGTGCTGGCGAGGCATCGGCTGTTGCGCGCCGAGGGGCGCGGCCAGCAGGGCGAACGCGAGTGGCAGCAGGGATTTCATATGAGCTCCTTGGTTTTGCCTAGATACCCATCACGCGCGTCCCCGTTCGGCACTCACCTGGCCGGAACGGCCGAGCCGTGATCGGTAAAGCCATCATAATGGCTCGATGAGCGGGGACCGTGACGCTACAGCCCGAGGTGGATGCCGAGCCCGATGGTCCGCAGGTTCTCCTGATAGAACTGACCGTACGGGGCAGGTCCGCTGTACGCCTGCACCTGGATGCTGAACAGGCGCAGGCCCTGCCGCTCCGGCACCGTTTCGAACTCGACGCCCGCCCGGGCGCTCCAGCCAACGCCCCAGCGGCGTTCCTGGGTGGACTTGGCGTCGAGTCCGGCGATCAATCGCCCCGCCCCCAGCCCCGGCAAGCGCACGATGCCGGCGCTGCGGCGGGGCTGCCGGTATTCCACGCCGCCGTGCAGCAGGCCCGGCTTCATGTCTTCCGGCTCGTGGCGCACGATGTACTCACCGCCCGCGTACGCCCGGACGCTCCCGATGTCGCGCGCGACGAGCAACTCGACGGCCTCGAAGCTCAGATTCACGCGCTCGGGATTGGTGCTGAGGATGAACTCGTCGCCGAGGTGCGAGCTCTGGTGATAGACCCGGAGCCGGGCCGACACGGCACCGAAGTCGCGCGCCAGCGGGAAACCGATGACGAAGTCCGTGTTGATGAGGTCGTTGGAGCTCGTCCGCATGTTGAACTGGGAGAACACGGCCGCGGCAACGCTGACCTCCCAGCGGCTGCCCTCGCCGCGCACCAGCACGATGTCCTCGCCGAGGCCGATACTGGAGACCTGGCCCGTGAGAGTAGGCGACTCGATCCAGAGCCACGCCGCGAAGAAATGCGGCTGCTTCGGGTCGGCGAGCAGGGGGGTAAAGAGATGCCGCGCTTCCTGGCCCGGCGCCCGGCCGGGCAGAACGGCCAGCGCGGCGAGCAGCGCGATGTGCGTTCGGGTCATGCACACGACCTTCGCGAAGGGCGTTCGAGATCAGCCGGGCGTGAGGGTCACGAGTGACAGCAGGATCGACAGCGCGATCAACACGATGATGATCCACTCCAGCATCTCCATGCGCCGCGTCGCCGCCCGGTCCGCCATCTTGCCGTAAATCCCGTCGATCGTCTGCAGCTTGCGCGAGATGCTCGCATCCCACTGGGCGAGCCGGAAGCGCCGGGACGCGAGGGCGTACACGCGCGCGAGATACTGATCGCCGACGAGCTTGAGGGCGTTCGTGACCTGCTCGAACAGGATGGCCGCATCGAGCTGCAATGCCGCGAGGCGCTGCAGGTCGGGTCCGCCCCCGCCCAACCGCGCGAACCGCCCGCGGCCGAACAGCGTCTCGTAGGCGCGCTCCAGCGCGTCGTCCAGTTGCTGGTCGAGAGAGCGCATTTCCAGGAGCTGCGTGTTGGCGAACTCCAGGACCGCCCGCACGTCCTCGCCTTCGGGATCGAACAGGACCGTGGCGTCCGTATCGATGATGGCGGCGTCGTTGGGCCCGAACGAGAGTCGCAGGGCCGTCGCATCGGCGACTTCCTGCTGCGACAGGGGGTGCAGCGCGGCCCGCAGGACCCGGGCGACGACATCGGCGTGCGCCGTCCACAGGGTGGACGCGTCGCAGGGCGCGGTGAACGCCTCGATATGGAAGAGCGCGTAGTCCTCGACGTCGCCGCCGATCTGCGGGCGCACCGCCGCGTCGCCAATCGTGTGGAGCAGTTGCTCCACGTGGCGGCGCGAATCCGCGAGCAGCCGCTCGTTGCCCCACAGCTCGTCGGCGAGCGCCGGCAGCCCCGTCAACGCCCCCTCGATCGGAGTCGGATAGCTCACCGAGACGGCCCCGAAGTCGTAGAGCACGACCTCCACCCCCGGCGCCGTGCGATACGCGCCGACCGCGAGCGGGTCGGCGGGACGCGGCACGCGCAGGGGAGCGGGCCGGTACTCGAAGTACGCCGGGGCGCGGCGCTTCTGCTTGACCGTCTGGCGTTCCGCCTCGGCCAGCAGCCGACGCCCCGCGGCATCGAGGTCGATCGCCTGCGCGACCTCGTAGGCGAACAGCGAGTAGCAGGTGCCCCTGGCGATGGTCAGCTCGGCTGCTTCGGCCACGACGTGTCCTCCCGGCGACAAATTAACCGGCGCCGCGCTGCCGCCCAGACCTTCCTGCCCCGCGGCGGCTCAAGGTCTTCGGGGATGGGACTCAGCGTCCGCTCACGGTGACCGGGGTATCACTCCACGAGCGGGGACCCATCGCACCCCGATGCCCGACGGCGCGGTCGGGGGGGCCATCAAACATGACGACGGGGAGGCGGTATGACCAAGACCCAGCAAACCGTGGAGCAGCGGCTGGCGACGCTCGAGAAGGCGGTCGCGGAGCTGCAGCGGATCGTGGGCGATCTCAAGGAAGAAGTCGAGCAGCGCGTGGAAGGCTGACGGCGTGTTCGGCACGCGCATCGAGCTGCTGCGGCTCTTCGGCATTCCGATCCGGCTGGACCTGAGCTGGTTCGTCGTCGCGCTGCTCATCGCCTGGTCGCTGGCGACCGGCCTGTTCCCGCAGGTCGCGCCGGGCTTGAGTCCCCGCGCCTACTGGGTGATGGGCGTGACCGGGGCGCTGGGGCTGTTCGCGTCCATCCTGCTCCACGAATTCTCCCACGCCTGGGTCGCGCGGCGCCATGCCATTCCCATCGAGGGCATCACCCTCTTCATTTTCGGCGGCGTCGCGGAGATGGGCGGTGAACCCCCCAGCCCCAAAGCCGAGTTCCGCATGGCCGCGGCGGGACCGGTCGTGAGCATCGTCCTCGGTGGCCTGCTGCTGGGCCTGACCGCGCTGCTCGACGGCGGCCCGCCACTCATCAGCGGCGTGCTCGGCTATCTCGGCTTCATCAACCTCGTGCTCGCGGCCTTCAACCTCGTCCCCGCCTTCCCCCTCGACGGGGGCCGGATCCTGCGCTCCGCCCTGTGGCACTGGAAACAGGACCTGCGCTGGGCGACGCGGATCGCAGCGCGCCTCGGCACCGGCTTCAGCGTGGTGCTGATGCTGCTCGGCGTTGTGCGCGTGGTCTCGGGCGACTTTGTCGGCGGCATGTGGTCCTTCCTCATCGGCATGTTCCTGCGCCAAGCTTCCCAGGGCGCCTATCAGGCCGCCCTTGCGCGCAAGGCGCTCGAGGGCGAGCCGGTGCGCCGATTCATGACCCGCGATCCCGTGTCCCTCCCCGCGGGCCTGACCCTCGGCGATGCCGTGGACCAGTACTTCTACCGCTATCACCACAAGCTCTTCCCCGTGACCGACGACGGCCGGCTGCTCGGCTGCATCTCCACCGACGAGCTGAAGCGGGTGCCGCGCGAGCAATGGTCGCAGCAGACCGTGGGGTCCGTCGTCGTGCCCTGCAGCGCGCGCAATGCCGTGTCGCCCGACACGGACGCGCTCCAGGCGCTGGCCCTGATGCGGCGCACCGGAGCGCCCCACCTCCTCGTGGTGGACGCCGACCGGTTGGCCGGCGTCGTCACGCTGAAAGATCTGCTGGAGTTCTTCGCGCTGAAGGTAGAGCTGGAGCCGTGATACGGTGAGCGATCACAGCACGGTCGGGCCCGTCTGAAGGGAACCGTCCAAGGTCTCCCGCACCTTGCGGGCGAGCACGTCGGGGGTGAACGGCTTTTGAAGGAACGCGGCGTCCAGTTCCACGAGGCCGTGCTGGCGGATGGCCTCACCGGTGTATCCCGACACGAACAACACTTTGATGTCGCGGCGCTGCGCGGTAAGGCGCAACGCGAGTTCCCGGCCATTCAACCCCGGCATCACTACATCGGTCAACAGCAGGTCAATCCGTTTGAGGTGGCGCCCGGCGAGCTCCAGGGCTTCGCGGCCGTTCTCGGCAGCCAGGACGGTGTATCCCCGAGCCTCCAGGATCCGCACTGTCAGCCCGCGGACTTCTGCCTGGTCCTCCACAACGAGCACCGTCTCCGATCCCGCTGCGACCGGTGCGGGACCCGGCGCGACCGCCTTGTCGGGGGCACCTTCCACGCGCGGCAAATAGACCTTGAACGTCGTGCCTTGGCCCGGCTCGCTGTAGGCCCAGATGTAGCCGCCGCTTTGCTTCACGATGCTGTAGACGGTGGCCAGGCCCAGGCCCGTGCCTCGCCCCGGTTCCTTGGTGGTGAAAAACGGCTCGAACAGGCGGGCTTTGGTCGCGGCATCCATGCCGACGCCCGTGTCGTGCACCGCCAGCAGGACGTACTTCCCGGGCTGCGTCACTGTGTGCGCTTCCGGCTGCCGGGGATCGAGATCGACGTTGGCCGTCTCGATCGTCAGCCGTCCACCGTTGGGCATGGCGTCGCGCGCGTTGACGACCAGGTTCACGATCGCCTGTTGGAGTTGTCCCGGATCGGCCTGCACGGCCCCCACGTCGGCCCCGAGCTTCGTGTGCAGCTCGATGTCCTCACCGATCAGCCGACCGAGCATCCGTTGCAGGTCTCCGACAACGGCGTTCGGATCGAGCACGCGAGGCTCGAGCACCTGCTGGCGACTGAACACCAGCAGCTGGCGCGTGAGCCCCGCCGCCCGCTTGGCCGCCTTCTCGATCTCTTCGACGTCCAGGCGCGTCTGCACATCGGCGGCGACATGCTCGAGCAGCAGTCCGGTGGTGCCGAGGATGGCGGTGAGCAGGTTGTTGAAATCGTGCGCGATCCCGCCCGCCAATCGTCCGACCGCTTCCATCTTCTGGGCCTGGCGATACTGCACCTCGAGTCGCCGAACCTCCGTGAGATCCGCGGCGATGCAGAGCATACCGCTCACGCGCCCAGCGGCGTCATGCAACGGCGCCGCGGCCAGACTCACGGTGACGGGCATGCCGTCTTTCCTGCGGGCCGTGGTCTCGACACCCCGCAAGGTTTCCCCCCGGAAGACGCGGTCCCGCAGGCCTTGTCGCGCCGCCACGTCTGCGGTGATCATCGCGAAGGGGCCGCCGATGACCTCCCCCGCAGTCCACCCGTACAACGTCTCGGCCGCGGGATTCCAGCTGCGCACATCTCCGTGCGCGTCCACGGTGTAGATCGCCAGCGGCGAGCTGTTGATCACCGCCTGGAGGTGGCCGTGCGCTTCCCGGAGCGCGCTTTCCGCCTTCACGTGCCGGGCCACCGCCGGGCTCAGCACCAAGCCGGTGATGGCGAGGACGCCGACGTAGATGAGCAAGGTCACATCGGTGCTCGGCACACTATGCATCACGAAGGGCCCACCGCCCTGTACGGTGTAGCCGACCGCGAGGAGTGCCACGGTCAGCGTCAACACCGTGGCGCCGCGTGGACCGAATCGGAGCGCCGCCCCGACGACGAAGGGAAACAGAAGATACGGGTAGTTCGCCGGTTCCAGGATGGAGGGAGGAATCAGATTACCGAAGACGACGGCCGCTGCCAGCACCGCGCCGATCACCATCACCACCAGCTCCAGCGCCTCGCGGCGCCGGAGGAGCGCTCGGGCGGGGCTGCCCCACGTCAGCAGCACGGGGGCCACCACCAGCGCGCCGAGATAGTCGCCGGCCCACCACAGGCCCAGGGCCGGAAGGAAACCGCTCCCCGGTATCACGTGGAAGAGCCAGAGGGTCGTGACCCCCACGGCCGCGCTCGCGACAGCGCCGAGCGGAGCCGCGACGGCGGCCAGGGTGCGGACGCTGCCGAGATCATCGAGCATCACCCGCGGGCCCCAGCGGCGCCGCAGCAGGAAGGCGGCGAGCGCCGCCTCGGTCGCGTTGCCGCAGGCGATACCGAGGGCAGCGAAAATCGGAATGGGCGTGGTGGCGTTGGCTAGGAACGCGCCGAGGAGAATGGCGGGCCAATAGCGCAGCCCGAGCATCACCAGCGCCGCGATCGCGAGTCCCGTCGGGGGCCAGACGGGCGAGATCGACGGTCCGATCGTGGCGTAGCGCAGCCCCAGCTTCGCCACGACGAAGTAGACCGCGCCGAGCAGCACCGCGCGTGCCACCCACTGCACGTTGCCGGAAGGGCCCACCGCGCGCTGGGGTCGCGTATCGGCTGCCATCGTACTCCCGTTTCAGGAGCCAGTGGGCTCTATCGAGAGGCGCCGGTCGGAATCGAACCGACGAATCGAGGTTTTGCAGACCTCTGCCTTACCACTTGGCTACGGCGCCGGGTTATGCAGCGCTTGAACTTACCCGGTCGGGCCCTGCCGGTGAACCCTCGGACTGTGCCGCAACTGTGCCATTGTACCGCTTGGCCACGGCCGCGGCGAGATCGGCGTCGTTGACGATGTTGTAGCGGTCGAACATGGCCCGCGTTTTCCATCCGCACAGGGCCATGATCGTACCCTCGTCCACGCCCGCTGTACGGAAATCCCGGGCTGCGGTGCGCCGCAGATCGTGGATCAGGCGTCCCT
>JBOHSP010000034.1:0-17158 GCA_050733275.1 Gemmatimonadales bacterium | reverse complement strand
GCGGCGTGGTTTCAGCGGTATGTCGATCAGACCCATCAAATCCATCTCGCAGGCCCAGCCGACCATCGAGGGCGCGGGCGTGCGCCTGCGGCGGGCGTTCGGCTTCGGCCGCACGGGAGACTTCGATCCCTTCCTGCTGCTGGATGACTTTCGGAACGAGCATCCCGAGGACTACCTGCCCGGCTTCCCGTGGCATCCGCATCGGGGCATCGAGACGATCACCTACGTGCTGAGCGGGACGGTGCAGCATGGCGACAGCCTCGGGAACCGCGGCACGCTCGGTGCCGGCGACGTGCAATGGATGACGGCCGGCAGCGGAATCCTGCACCAGGAGATGCCGAAGGGGGACACCGGCGGCCGGATGCACGGCTTCCAGCTCTGGGCGAATCTGCCGCGGTCGCTCAAGATGACGGCGCCGCGCTACCAGGACATTCACGCCGGCGACATTCCCGAAGTGGTGGACGACGACGGGACCCGCGTGCGGGTCGTCTGCGGCGAATTCTGGGGCAAGACCGGGCCGGTGGTCGGCGTGGCGGCCGACCCACGCTACCTCGACATCTCGATTCCGCCCGGCGTCCGCAAGCGCGTGCCCCTCGAGTCGTCCCGCCACGCGTTCGCCTACGTGTTCGAGGGGAGCGGCTCGTTCCGCGATGCCGCGGAGCCGCGCGGCGTGCTCACCGAGTGGGTCCAGGAGGGCGCGCCCGATGTCGGTGGGATGAGCCGCGACGAGACGGGCAACCGCTCGCTCGTGCTGTTCGACTCGGGCGACGAGATCACCGTCCGGGCCGGGCCGGAAGGCCTCCGCTTCCTCCTGGTGTCGGGGCAGCCGCTGCGGGAGCCGGTCGCCTGGCAGGGCCCGATCGTGATGAACACGCCCGAGGAGCTGGCGCGCGCCTACGCCGAGCTGCGCGCCGGGACGTTCATCAGCCGTTAGGTCCTCCCCGGCGGCCCCGAACCACGCGACCGCCGCCAGCAGGTCCGCGAACTCCTCCGGCCGTCCGCCTGCTCGGGCGCAGTGCCGCGCGACGCACGTGTTAAGCCCGCTTTCGCGCGCGCCGTAATTCGATTTCGCGCTCTCCAATCGCGCAACTTCTCGGACTCCCGGTGTACGGAGAAATCACACGGGGAGGCGAGATGGCGAATACCCACATCGAGCGGCAGGCCCGCGGCGCGGCGCCGAGCCAGAAGGATCCGATCGAGCGGGCGGCCGCGCAGGCGCACTCGACGTTCGAAACCGTCAGGCTGAACGTCACCGACACGATCGACCGCGTCGCCCGCGCGTTCGAGCGGGCTGGCGAGCAGCTCGGTCAGGAGGACCAGAACGGCCTCGCCGAGCGCGTCCGGCAGGCGACGGGCAAGGCGCAATCGGCCGCGCGCTATCTGCGTGACAAGAGTCCGCTGGAGCTCAAGAACGATCTCGACGATTTCGCCCGGCGCCGGCCGGCGTGGTTGCTCGGCGGCGCGTTCGTGGCCGGGCTGGTCGGGGCGCGGTTTCTCAAAAGCTCGGAGCGCGCGCGGCCGGCGAGCCGCCTGCGTGACGTCGCGATCAAGGGAGAGCCCGATTATGCCACGCCATGACGCGCTCCGCCGCACCGATGGGGAACGGCCGCTCAAGGAGCTGGTGACGGACCTGGGGCGCGACACGGGGCAGCTGATCCAGCAGGAAGTCGCCCTCGCCAAGGCCGAGCTTGGCGAGAAGGCGTCGCAGCTCGGCAAGGGCGCCGTGACGATGGGGATCGGCGCGGTGCTCGCGTACGCGGGCGTGCTGGCGATCGTCGCAGCGGCGCTGCTCGTCCTGATCGAGATCGGCGTGACGCCCTGGCTCGCGGCGCTCATCGTCGGTCTGGGCGTGGCATTGCTGGGCTATGCGCTGGTGGCGGGCGCGCGGCGACGCCTCGCCCACCCCGATCTTGCGCCGCGCCGCACCCGCAGAACGACGCGGGATACCGTCGCATGGGCAAAGGAGCAACTCACATGACGGCAATGACACGGACGCCCGATCAGGTCTCCGCGGGTGACAGCGGCCCGGCGGAGAGCGGGCCCCCGGAGCGCGAGTCGCCGGACCGCACGCCCGCGGACATCGAGTCGGACATCCGGCGCACGCGCGACCGGATGGAGGAGGACATCAACGCGATCGGCGAGAAGCTGAGCCCCGAGCGCATCAAGGAGCGCGCCAAGGCAGCGGTGCGGCGCACGACGCGCACCGCGCGCGTCGAAGTGCTGCGCATGGCGCGGGAGAACCCGGTGCCCGCCGCGCTCGTCGGCCTCGGCCTCGCCTGGCTGCTCAAGGAGCGCCGGCAGGCGGAAGGAACGCCGGCGAAGCACCCGCTGCAGCAGCGCACGCACCGGGCGTCGCAGCGCGCGCGGCGCGCCGGCACGACGCTGCGGAGCTTCTTCGACGACAATCCGCTCATCGGTGCGGCGGGCGTCCTGGTGCTGGGCGCGACCGTCGGCGCCTTGCTGCCGCGTACCCAGAAGGAGGATCGGCTCATGGGCCAGGCCCGCGACGAGCTGGTCGGCCGCGCGGAAGGCGCATTGCAGGAAACCATGACGCAAAAAGGAGAGGTGACCCATGGCACGGAACGCGAATAGCCGGGACCTGCTCACCGCGTGGTTGCGGGATGCCTACGCGATGGAGAAGGCGCTGATTCCGGTGCTGGAAAACCACGCCAAGGATGCCAAGCGCCATCCCAACGTGCGGGCCCGCATCGAGCAGCACGCGCAGGAGACGCAGCGCCACGCGCAGCTCGTCGAGGACTGCCTGCGGCAGTTCGGGGAGGAGCCGTCGACGATGAAGAACACCTTTGCCCGCGTCGCGGGCTCGGTCCAGAGCGTGGCGTCCGGCGCGTTCAAGGACGACGAGGTGAAGAACGCGCTCTCCGGCTACGCTACCGAGAATTTCGAGATCGCGTGTTATCGCGCCCTCATCGAAGCCGGCCGGATGATGCAGCATCAGGACGTGGTGCGGAGCTGTGAGCAGATCCTGCGCGAGGAAGAAGCCATGGCGAAGTTCCTCGAGCAGAACCTGCCCACCACCGTCCACGACGCCCTGGCCCAGGCGGCCTGAGCCCGGAGCCGGAGCCATGGTGCGCGGCAGCTCGGGGACGGGGTCCCGGCGCGTGGTGTTTCACGTGACGCCGCGCGAGGGCAACTGGACCGTGAGCGAGGAAGGCTGTCCCGACGGTCAGAGCACGTACGAGACGAAAGACGAAGCCGTCGAGCAGGCGCGCCAGCGCGCGCTCGACGCCGGTGCCGGACAGGTCACGGTGCACCGTCTCGATGGCAGCATCGAAACCGAGGACCGCTACGGTGCGGAGGGGCCGGCCTGACGCGGCCGGGGGTTAAGCCTCCGCCGAATCGCGGGCGATCCAAACTCGGGACCCGGCGGGGTACACTTGCGCCAGAACCCCGAACCGTCGAGGAGTGCACCCATGCTTGCCATGTTGCTTGCCACCGCGCTCGTCGCGCAGGATCCGACGCCCGCGCAGAAGCCCGCGGCGCAGGATACGGCGCGCGCGCGGCCGTCGCAGAACGCGCCCCAGGCCGGGCGCGCCGATACGACCGCGCCGACGACGCAGGCGGCCTTCCAGGACCGCATGCGCCAGCTCTGGGGTGACCACATCACCTATATGCGCAACTTCATCATCAGCTCGGCCGCCGAGCTCGGCGATACCGCCGTGGTCAAGGAGCGCCTGCTGCGGAACCAGGAGGAGATGGGCGACGCCATCAAGCCGTACTACGGTGACGAGGCCGGATCGCAGCTCACGGAGCTGCTGCGCGGTCATATCACGCTGGCGACGCAGGCCTTTGCGGCTGCTCAAAACGCGCAGACCGACATGGCGGGCGGCGCGCAGCAGTGGAACCGGCAGAATCGTGATACCACGGACGTACGGTTCGGCCGCCGCGATACGACGGGACGCGACACCACGCGGCTGCGTGATCCCGCGAACATCCAGGGCCAGGACACGGCCGCCGTTCGCGGGCGGGATACGACCCGCGCCCGGCCCGACGCCGGCCAGCCCCGCGATACGACGCCGGCTCGCCAGAACCAACTGCCCGGCCGCGACACCACCGATCTCCGCGTGGCCGATGACACGCTGACGCAGGGCCGCATGGCGGGCGCGATGGGCGACACCGTGTCGGTGGATGACGCCGTCCAGGCCCTGCGGGCGAATGCGGACAGCATCGCCGCGTTCCTGAACAAGGCCAACCCGCGCCACTGGAACCGCGCCGCGGTGCAGAGTGCGTTGCGCACGCACATCGACCTGCTGGTGCAGCAGGTGAACGCGCGGCTGGAGCGTAACTGGTCGGCGGACGTCGCCGCGTTCGATGCCTCGCACAAGCAGGCCATGCAGATGGCGGACATGTTGACCGAGGGCATCGTCAAGCAGTTCCCCAACCGGTTCCGCAATCGGACCACGGCCATGTCGAGCCGTGAGCAGCGATAGATCGATCAGTGAGTGGGTACAGTCGGCGCCGCGTCCTCCCGGAGCATCGGGGAGGCCGGCCCCGTGCTGCTCCGGGCGGTCTAGCCGCGCCGCATCGCGACCACGCCGAGTACGAGAATGACGAGCCCGAACGCCACCTTGATTGCGGCGGCGGCGGCGCGTCCCAGCACCGCACCCCATCCGGCCCCAATGGCCGGACCGGCTCGACGCGAGCTGCTGTACTCGAACAGCGCCGCGCCGGCGAACGAGCCCACGAAAGCGCCGACCAGGCTGCCCACGACCGGGATCGGCACGCCCACGATCGCCCCGGCGATCCCGCCGATCAGCGCCCCCCAGCCCGAGCGGGCGGACCCGCCGTAGCGTGTAGCGAAGCGAAACCCGATCCAGGTTTCGAGGATTTCGCCGATAATGGCGAGGCCCAGGGCGATCCCGAGCGTGACGGCCCCGATGGTGCGGAAGGCCGTCAGCCAGCCGTAGAGCAGCAGACCGCCGACCATGATCCACAGGCCCGGTAGGCCGAGCGGAATTGCCGCCAATCCGGCCAACGCGGCGAGCAGGAACAGCGCAATTGCGAGACTATCGGTCATCGACTCTCCCGCGTGGGTGTGGCGCCTTGACGGCGACCCCCGTCCCGTGCTTGTTCAATCTGCGGGGCAGGAACGCGCATGCGACCCCACGACGGGAACGAGGCGAACGGGCGTGCAGACGCCGCAGGTTGGTCAGATCGTCGTGTGGAATCGGGGGCGCCGCTTCGTGACCACGCCGCTGGAAGGGGTGTGCGGAGGGTGGTTCAACGCCCGGTCCGAGGACGGCCGCACCGTGTTGCGCTCCAATGCGCGTCTGGTCTGGGATCCACGCGCCGGCGTGTGGCGCAGACCGGCCGGGGCGCAGAATGCGGGAGCGCGCGCGGTGCGGGCGCCGAGCCGTCACAGCAGCGCGCCGCCGCTCACGGCGCCCGGGTACTGAGCCGTGCCGCGGTCCCGCTCCCCGTCGCGAGATCGGCGGTCCCGCAACGGACGCCAGTCACAGACTCAGCGGCAGACGCCGAACGCCGAGCTGAATCAAAGCCACAACGACCTGATGAACCTGCTCGCCAGCGTGGAGCTGGCGATCGTGACGCTCGGGCCCGACCTGCGCATCCGCCGCTTCACCCCCCTGGCCGCGACGATGCTCAACCTGATCGCCGCGGACGTGGGCCGGCCGATCACCACTCTGCGGCTGAACGTGGACGTGCCGGACCTCGAGGCCGCGCTGCGGCGCGTCCGCGACACGGGGCAGTCGCAGGAGCGCGAGGTGCACGACCGCGATGGCCGGTGGTATTCGTTGCGGCTGCGGCCCTACCGGATGCCCGACAACCGCATCGCGGGAGCCCTGCTGGTCCTGGTGGAGATCGACTCGCTGAAACGCACGGCCGAGTCGCTGCGGGCGGCGGAGGAACGCCTGCGCGTCGCGTTCGACAACGCGCCGGTGGGCGTGTTCGAGACCGACCTGGCGGGGCGGTTCGAGCGCGTCAATGGGGCGTTCTGCCGCCTGGTCCTGCGTACGCCCGACGAGCTGATGCGGATCCGCTCGCAGGACATCACGCACCCGGACGATGTCGACGCCGACCGCGATGCCTTCGAGCGCATCCGCAGCGGCGCCGAGCCGGCGATCCGCATGGAGAAGCGGTACCTGCGCCAGGATGGCCGGCCCCTCTGGGTGGAGGTGCATCGCTTTCCCGTCACCGGGGCCGACGGCCATCCGCAGCACACCGTCGGGATCGTCCAGGACATCGAGGAACGCAAGAACGCCGAAGCCGCGATGCAGCGCCGCGAGGCGCGGTTCCGCGCCGTGATGGACGGCGCGCCGGCGCTGATCTGGATGAGCGGTCCCAACGGCACCGAGTACGTGAACAAGGCGTCTCTCGACTTCGTCGGGGCGGATGCCTCCGAGGTGGCCGGCGCGGCGTGGCTGCGCTTCATCCATCCCGAGGATCGCCACGCGTGTACGGACGCCTACGCGCGTGCGGTCGCCCGCCTGCAGCCGTTCGAGGTGCAGTTCCGGTTCCGGCGCGCGGACGGCGAATACCGCTGGATGATGAGCGTCGCCCTACCGCGGTTCGGGTCGCGCGGGGAGTTCACCGGCTACACCGGATCGGCGTTCGACATCACGAATCTGAAGCGCGCCGAGGAAAGCCTGCGGGACGCCGACCGCCGCAAGGACGAGTTCATCGCCCTGCTCGGGCACGAGCTGCGCAATCCCCTGGCGCCGATGACCAACGTGGTCGAGCTGCTGCGGTCGCCCCAGGCGGACCAAGGCACGATGGCGTGGGCGCACGACGTCCTCGAGCGGCAGCTCTGCAAGATGCAGCGACTCGTCAACGATCTGCTCGACGTCTCGCGCGTCGCGCAGGGCAAGATCGAATTACAGCTGGAACGGATCCCGCTCGGCACGGTGCTGGACAAGGCCCTGGAAGCCATGCGACCCGAGTTCGATGCCCGCCAACGAGAAGTCGTCATGGAGCTGCCCGCCGCCCCGATCTCCCTCGACGCGGACCCCGTGCGGCTGGAACAGGTGTTCGTGAACCTGCTCCACAATGCAGTGAAATTCACGCGCGAGAACGGTCACATCACGATCACCGCGCGCGAGGAACCGGGCGACCGCACCGTCACGGTGCGGGTCGCCGACGACGGCATCGGGATCGCGCCCGACGTGCTCCCGCGGATCTTCGACCTCTTTGCGCAGGCCGACACGTCCCTCGAACGCGGGGAAGGAGGATTGGGCGTCGGCTTGACGCTGGCGCGCCGGCTCGTCGAGCTGCACGGCGGGGACATCCGGGCCCGGAGCGAGGGCCGGGATCGCGGCAGCGAGTTTCTCGTCGTCCTGCCGCTCGCGGTCGGGCCGACGCCGGCGTCCACGGCGGCCGCGGCCGACTCAACGACGGCAGCCGGCGACGCGCGACGCATCCTGCTGGTGGACGACAACGTGGACGCGGTGAGCGCGCTGGGCACGCTGCTGCGGCAGGCCGGCCACGCCGTGGAAGTCGTGCACAGCGGCGCGGCGGCCCTCGCGGCGGCCCCGACCTTCGGGCCCGATATTGCGCTCGTCGACATCGGGATGCCGGGGATGAATGGGTTCGAAGTCGCCCGGCGGCTGCGCAGCGCGTCGCCCGCGCTCTGGATCCTGGCGGTAAGCGGCTACGGGACCGCCGAGATGCGCGGCCGGGCGCGCGACGCCGGCTTCGACGATTATCTCACGAAGCCGCTGGACTGGAACGCGCTGGAGCAACTGGTGCGCCGTCCTCGATGACCACGCGGCGCACGTCGCGCGCCAGCCGCCGGCGGACGCGCCACAGCAGCACCACCGCGACGAGCGCCAGACCGGCCGTCAGTCCCCACCACAGCCCCGGCGCCCCCCCGGCGAGCCCGAAGCCGAGTCCCGCGCTGACCGGGAGGCCGACCAGCCAAAATCCCACCATCGCGACCACCATCGGCGTGCGCGTGTCCGCGACGCCGCGCAGGATGCCGATCGCTACGACCTGCGTGCCGTCGAAGACCTGGAACACGCCCGCGATCGGCAGCAGGCTCGCCGCCATCGCCACGACCTCCGGATCGGGCGTGTAGATCTGCGCGAGGGCGCGCGGGAGGGCGAGCATCACGGCCGCGCTCGCCGCCATGAACCCGACGCCCACCACGAGGCCCGCCCCGGCGGCGCGGCGCGCCTCCCCCATGTCCTGCCGGCCGATCGCGTGGCCCACCAGCACGGCCGCCGCCGCCGCGACCCCGAGCGGCACCATGAACGTGAGCGACGCGAGGTTGAGCGCCACCTGATGGCCCGCGAGCTCGGCCGTGCCCATCCAGCCCATCATCACGCCGACCACGGCGAACACGCCGTACTCGAGCTCGTGCTGGACACCGATCGGTATGCCGAGCGTCGCCAGGCGGCGCAGCGGCGCCCAGGCGAGCGCCTCGCGCCGCAGCGGCAGCAGCTGCGGCCGCAGCGTGCGCCAGGCCAGGGCGAGCAGCAGCCCCAGCATCACCCAGCGGCTCACCGCGGTGCCCCACGCGGCGCCCACGACGCCGAGTGCCGGCAGGCCCAGCTTCCCGAAGATCAACACGTAGTTCAGGCCCCCGTTGAGCAGATTGGCGGCGACGATGGTCCCCACGATGGGCGCCACCCGCTGCAGCGCCTGGAGGCTCTGACGCAGGGCGCCGAAGACGTAAAACGGTACGATGCCCGCGATCGCGATGCGCGCGTAATCGGCGGCCACGTTCGCGATCGGCGCCGGCTGGCGCAGGAAAACGAGCACGGGACCGGCGGGGATCAGGAGCACGGCGGCCACGACACTGAGGGCGAGCGCCAGCAGGACGCCCCGCTGCACGCTGCGCGCGACCGCCGTCGCGTCCCCCGCGCCCACCGCCTGCGCGATGACGGGATCGAGCGCCAGCAGCACGCCCATGCCGAAGATCGCGGCCCCGAAGAAATACACGTTTCCGAGCGCAACGGCCGCGATCGCCGCGGCGGACACATGCCCCACCATGATCGTGTCCACCACGCCCATCAGCATCTGTCCCAGTTGCACGGCCACGATCGGCAGCGCGAGACGGATCATCGCCCGCAGCATCGCGACAAGTTACCATGTTAGCTTTGGCAGCAGCATGCTCTTGCTTCCTCTCGCGCTCGCCGCATTGCTCCAGGCCGTGCCGCCGCCACGCGGGTACGTCAACGACTTCGCCGGTGTGCTGGACTCCGCCTCCGTGCGCAGCATGGAGGCCGTGATCACCGACGTGCGCGCCCAGACGCGGGGGGAGATCGCCGTCGTCACGCTGCCGGACATCGGCGACCGCGCGCCGGCGGACGTGGCGCTGCGCATCGGGCGGGACTGGGGCGTTGGCGCCCGCGGTGCCGCGGGCGACCCGGCGAAAAACATGGGGGTCGTCGTCCTCGTCGTGCCGCTGCAGGACCATCGCGTCGGTACGGGACACGTGTTCATCGCGACCGGCCGGGGGGCCGAGGGGTTTCTCCCAGACTCTCGCGTGGGGCGGATCCGGGACGCCATGGTCCCGTACCTCGCCCGTGAGGAGTACGGCCGGGGCCTGGCGCTCGGGGTGGACCTCATCGCCCAGGCGATGGCGGACGAATTCGACGTCACGCTGCGAACCGGCGAGCGCGTGAGGCGGCCGGCCCCCGCTGCCCCGCGCCGGCCCCGCATCCCCTCGGGCTGGCTGATCGGATTGCTGGTGCTGCTGATCGTGCTCAGTCGCGGCCGCATTCTCTTGTGGCCGCTCTTGTTCGGGATGGGGATGGGACGGGGCAGGGGGTGGGGACGGGGTAGTATGGGGGGTGGGTTCCGGGGCGGCGGGGGGTTTGGCGGCGGCTTCGGGGGCTTTGGGGGCGGAGGCGGATTCTCCGGCGGTGGAGCCGGAGGGAGGTTCTGACGATGAAGCTGACAGCCGAAACGTTCGCGACCCAGGTCGCCGCCGCCCTTGGCCCGCGGCTCATCACGCTGCTGCTGTACGGATCGGCGGCGCGCGGCGCGCCGGGAAAGGGTGGGGCCGACACGTTGCTCGTCGCCGACCGTATGGATGACGAGCTGTTCGCGCAGCTCGCGGCGCCGGTGCGCGCGTGGGTCCGCGCCGGGAATCCGGCGCCGCTCCTCTTCACGGAGCGCGAATGGCGCGAGTCCGCGGACGCCTTCCCGATCGAGTACCTCGACATCCGGGAGGCGCACCGGGTGCTGGTGGGCCGCGATCCCTGGGGCGGTATCGCCGTGAATTCCGCTCATGTGCGCCGCCAGCTCGAGCACGAGTTGATGGGCAAGCTCGTGCACCTGCGGCAGGTGCGCGCGGCCCTCTGGGGGGACCGCAAGCGGCTCGCGGCGGTCGTGGCCCCGACCCTCGCCGGCTTTCGGGCGATGCTGCGGGCGGTGCTGCGCCTGGCGGGCCGCGCGGACACGGCGTCGGGAGCAGACGATGCGGTGCTGCGCGATGCCGCTGCGGTGATCGGCTTTTCCACGGACGGGCTCGCCGGCGATCCGGATCCGGCGGCCTATCTCCAGGCCGTCGCGCGCACGGCCGAGTACGTCAACCGGATGGAAAGGATGCCCTCGTGAACACGTTGATCCGTCGCCTGACGGTCGTGCCCGTGCTCGTGCTGCTCGCCGCCGGCTGCGGGTACAACACGATGCAGTCGTTCGACGAGCAGGTGAGTTCCGCCGAGTCGCAGATCAAGGTGCAGCTCCAGCGTCGCGCCGACCTGATTCCCAATCTCGTCGAGACGGTGCGGGGCTTCGCGCGGCAGGAGTCCACGATCTTCGTGGCCGTGGCGGACGCACGGTCGCGTCTCGCCGGCGCGGTGCAGGGCGGGAGCCTGCGGGAGATGGCCGATGCCAACGCGGCCCTGACCGCCCCGCTGGGCCGGCTCCTCGCGATCGCCGAAGCCTACCCCCAGCTCAAATCGAACGAGAACTTTCGCGCGTTGCAGGACCAGCTCGAGGGGACGGAAAACCGCGTCGCCGTGGCGCGGCAGGATTACAACGAGGCGGTGAACCGTCTCAATGCCTACATCCGCCGCTTCCCGCAGGTGATTACTGCCAAGATCATCGGGATGAAGCCCCGGGAGTACTTCGAGCTCCGCGACCCCGCAGCCGAGCAGGCGCCGGCAGTCGATTTTTCCCGGTAGCCGGCTATCTTCCGCACATGAGGCACGTCGAGACGGAGCCGCGCAGAGGATGGGCGTCGGCGCGGCCGCGCTCGGTCCCGCGGGACCGCGTAGCGGCGCAGCGCTGCCTGGTCGCGATTGTCGAGGATGACGACGACTTCCGGTCGCTGCTGCAGGAGGTGCTCGAGGAGGAGAGCTACCGGGTCGTGGCCGTCGCGAACGGACGCGAGGCCGTCGAGCGACTGCGGGGGAGTGCGCGTCCCGATGTGATTCTGCTCGACGTGGCGATGCCGGTGATGGACGGCTTCGACTTCCTGCGCCGGCGCCGTGAGGACCCCGACCTCGCCGATGTTCCGGTCGTCCTGGTCACCAACGCCAAGCCGCACGAGCGGCCCACGGTGGGCGTGAACGCCGTGGTCCGCAAGCCCATCGACATCGACGAGATCCTGTTCGCGATCAAGCGCTACTGCGAGTGAACGGGCGGCTCCGGCTGCGGGGTCGCGAGCCGGAGCGTAAAGAAAAACGTCGTGCCGGCGCCCGGCGCGCTCTCCACCCAGATCTGCCCGCCCAGCGCTTCGACCACCCCTCTGGCGATCGGCAGCCCGAGCGCCGTTCCCACCCGGGGCCGTGACGTCGCGCGCCCGACACGATCGAAGACGCGGGGCAGCTGTTCGGAGGGGATGCCCGTTCCGCTGTCGCGGACGGCGAACGTCACCCCGTCCTCCTCCGCCTCGGCCGAGACGCTCACGATTCCTCCCTCCGTCGTGTCTGTGACGGCGTTGCCGATGAGGTGGGCGAACACCTGCAGCAACCGCTCGCGGTCGCCGAGCACGGCGGCACGCGCGGCGTTCCCGGCCACGTGACACTCGAGCCGCAGTCCTTTTTCCGCGGCGCGCGGGCGCGCGGCCGCGACGGCCTGGTACAGCAGGTTGCGCACCGGTTGCGGCCGGCGGTCCACGACGAGACGTCCCGCGTCCAGACTCGCGACGTCCACCACGTCGTTGATCAGACCGTTCATCCGCTGGGCGGAGCGGCGAATCGCCTCGAGGTGCCGGCGCTGCCGCGTGTTGTCGGGGGGCAGCTCGCGCAGCAGCAGGTGGGCCGCGGTGAGCACGGTGTTGAGGCCGTTGCGCAGGTCGTGCGATACGACCGCGAGCAGATCGTCGCGCGCGCCGTGCGCCTGGCGGGTCCGATCGTAGAGCCGCGCATTGTCCACGCCGAGCGCGGCATGCCGGGCGAGATCGCGCAACGCCGGGAGGTCGTCGCGGGTGAAGCGCCGGCTCGTTCGTACGGCGCCCAGCGCAAGCATCCCCAGCAGACCGGTCCGCCCGCTGAGCGGGAGGAGGACCAGCGCGTGAATCCCCGCGCCGCGGATCGCGGCCGCGGCGCGCGCATCGGGCGCGATATCCGCGAGCGCCGCCGCCGTGAGCGCCGGCACGAGCACGGGCTCCCGGGCGGCGCGTCCGGTGGCGAGCGGAATCTTCCAGGCGTCGAGGCGGTCGCCCGGCCGCGCGCCCACCACCGCGACCCGCTGCGCCGTGCCGTCCTCCGGCACGAGATCCGCCAGGCACAGATCGCAGACCTGTGGCACCATCAGGCGCGCGACGGCAGCCAGCATCGCCGCCTCGTCCAGCGGCGACGACAGCACCTCGTCGAGACTCTCGGGATTGGGCCAGTGCACCGGGGCGGCGCTAATCGGCGATGAGGATCAGGAGCAGCACGATGATGGCCACGAGCGCGACGGTCGAGATCGTGATCGTCGTGCGGTCCTGGGCCAGCACCGTCCCGGCCGTGCTGTCGCGCGTCGCGAGCTGCGGCTGGTAGCGCGGGAAGGCGGCCGGCGCGCGCGGTCCGGGGCTGGGCTCCTCAACGCGGGGCCCGTTCTCTTGCTGTGCCGCGAGCGGGGGGAGAAAGGCGCACGTCATGACGAGCAGCACCGCGGGGATCGCCGGGCGCATGGACATCCGGACCTCCTGTGGGAACGAGCCCGCCCGGGGCCGCCGCGGGACGCGGCTGCCGCGACGGACTCGAGGGGCTGGGCAGATTCAGCGGCTCGACGTCCAGCGCCGCGAGCAGCAGCGCCGTCAACCAGAGGATGATGCCGAGGCGCGGGCGCGGGCCCGCCGCCTCCCGACGGAACACGGGGCCGGTCAGGTGACGGCGCGACCCTGGACGAGCCGGATCACGACGACCACCAGCGCGACAACCAGCAGCAGGTGCAGCAGCCCGCCGAACGTATACGACGAGATGAACCCGAGCAGCCACAGCAAAATCAGGATGATCGCTAACGTCCACATGGTGCGTCTCTCCTAAGGAAGCGGCAGGCCCACGACCCACTTGATCGGCCGGCCGGGTTCGAGCGGCGTCTGCACGTCCACCTGATTGAGCAGGGCCAGCGTCGCCGCGGGCACCGGAGACGGCCGCTGCCGCGCGAGCTCGGCGATGGTCGTGCGCCGGTCGAGCGTAAACACGTCGAGGTGCTGCGGCTGCACGGCGAGCACCGCGGGGTCGGAAAGCGGCGCGAAGCTGCGCAGCGCCCGCTCGGCGACGGCCTGATACGCTGGCCAGCGCGCCTCGGGGCTGTAGGCAATCAGCCGGTAGATCGCCCCCCCGTATTCGATGAACAGCGCCGTGCCTCGCACGACGCCCTGCTCCGTGGCCGCGGCGAACGGCGCGCCCGAGGCCGGCAACCCGTCGACATCGCCGCGCGACACCGTGCCGGCCTGCAGCCCCTCCTGGGAGAGAAAGGCGCGCGCGGCCTGGTCGGCGCTCGTGCCCTCGGCGAGCGTCAGCTCCACGATCGCGTCGCGCTCGGGACTGATCGCGGCGACGGCCTGTTTGCTGTTGAACGTGCTCCACCCCGGGGGGAGCGACACCCGGAACCGCAGCTCGGGATGCAGGAACTCCGTGCCCCGGAAGAATCCTTCCCGCGGGTTCATGCCGAACACCATCCCGTCGAGACGCCGCTCGTACCCTTCGCGGTTCACGGTCATTCCCGAGAAATCCTGCTCCAGCGCCGCGATCTGCTGGTTGATGCGCTCGAGCCGGTTCGCCGGGCTGGGATGGGTGGACAGCCACTCGGGGAGCCGGCCGCCGCCCGCCTGGAGGGCGCTCAGCCGGTCGAGCAGCCGGAAGACCTCCGGCATCTGCCGCGGGTCGTAGTGGGTGCGCTGGACGTAGCGCAGGCCGAGCCGATCGGCCTGGTTCTCGTCGTCGCGCGAGAACTTGAGGAACAGCACGCCCAGCGCCTGGCTCGCAATCCCCGCATAGCGCTCGATGGTCGAGCTGGCGATGCTCCCGATCGCGAGGCCGAGTCCCGCGAGCTGCTGCCGGCTGATCTGGCTGGCGCTGTGCCGGGCGGTGACGTGCCCGATCTCGTGGCCCAGCACGCCCGCGAGCTGGGCCTCGGAATTGAGATGCCCCATGATGCCGCGCGTGACGTAAATGAATCCGCCGGGCAGCGCGAAGGCGTTCACGGTGGGATCGTCCACCACGCGGAAGGTCCACGGCAGCTCTTGCCGCTCGGACGTCGCGGCGAGGCGGCCGCCGAGCTCCTGCACGTAGCGCTGCAATCCGGGATCGGGGTAGAGGCCGATGGTGGCGACCACCTGTTTGTCGTATTCGCGGCCCATTTCGATTTCCTGGGCCGTGCTCACCAGCATCAGCTCCCGCTCGCCCGTCGCCGGATTGCGCGCGCACCCGGCAACGGCCGTGGCGGCGAAGGCCGCCGCCAGCAGCCGCGTGCGGACCATCACTACTCCATCCCGCCCTGCCGGTTGGTGCGCCCGCCCCCCTGACCGCCGCGGCCGCCCTGGCCGCCGCCGCCGCCGCCTCCACCGCCGCCCTGACCGCCCTGGCGGCGCGGCGTACCGCCCTGCTTCTGACCGCCCTGTTTGCCCGGGTTGTCGCCGCCCGTGCCTGGCTCCTTCGGGTCGTTGCTGCGCATACACGCCTCCACTTCAGGGAATAGAGATTGACGCGAGCTGTGCGTGGGAATCTGCGTGCGGCGCGAAAACGGGCGCATCCATCGCGAGGATGAAAAACGAGTTAAGCGCGGCGGCGGCGCGGTGGGGCAGGGGGTGCTGCGGACCATGCCGGAGAGTCGCCACGCGGGCGAATCGCGCCAATCGGCCGCTCGGTCGAAATCGTAGCTAGCCGCGGCGGGTGATGGCCGGGGGCGCGGGAACTAATCCCTCCGGGGGTGGGGCTGGGGGCTACTCCGGGCTCAGCGCACGAAGCGGCGGCGGTCGCCCTTGGGCGGGGCCTTCTTGTGCGCGTGCGCGGCGATCTGCAGGCGGCTGTGCAACGCCAGCTTCTCGAGGATGTTGTGCACGTGACTCTTCACCGTGTACGTCGCGATGTTGAGGCGCTGTGCGATCTCCTTGTTGCTGAGCCCTTCGGCGATCAGATCCGTGATCTGCTGTTCCCGTTTGGTCATCCGCACGGGCGCCATCATCGGCGAGCCGCGCAACACCGACGCCTGCTTCGCGATGTGCGACAGCAGCGTACCCGTGAGCGACGGGGGCACCACTTCGCCGCCGCTCGCGACGTGTCGGATCGTGGCGACGAAGTCGTCCATGGTGGCGTCCTTGGCGATGAATCCGTTCGCCCCGCGCTTGATGAAATCGATCACGTCTTCTTCTTCGGGCAGGAGATCCATCATGATGAGCCGCGCGTGCGGCGCGGATTCCTTGAGACTCTCGACCAGGCGGTGACTGCGATGTTTGCCGAGCGCCGCGTCGACGAGCACCACGTGCGGCTTGTGCTCGTGCAGCCGCTGCAGGGCGGCGGAGGCGCCTTCGGCCGCGGCCACGACCTTGATGTCGGGCTGCGAGTCGAGCAGCGCGACGAGCCCGTCGCGCAGCAGGCGATTGTCCTCGATCACGAGGACCAGGATTTTTTTCGTCATGGCGCCGTCGCCCTTGGCGCCGGCTGATGTGGTCCGCGTCATCATAGGGTGTGTCTGTGCCACGTGAAAGAATATGCAGGCGGGCTAATCCTCAAGTCCCCCCTAGGGGGGTCATCCCTGAGGAGGGCCGCAGGGGCGCCGACACAAACGGCGCCGCCCCGCGAGGACGGCGCCGTCTGGCAGGTGCCGTGGTGGCTTAGAGCTTCACGACGTTTTGCGCCGCCGGGCCCTTCTGGCCCTGGACGACCTCGAACTCGACGCGCTGGCCCTCGGCCAGCGACTTGAATCCTTCGGCCTGGATCGCCGTGTGATGCACGAAGCAGTCCTTGCCGCCGTTTTCCGGCGTGATGAAGCCGTAGCCCTTGGCGTCGTTGAACCATTTCACGGTACCGGTGATGCGTGACATCTGTACTCGCTCCTGACGGTAATGGTGCCTGCGAGCGGGAGAGCCCTCTCGAGAGTGCTGGGTCCACAAACACAACGAGGACCGCAGGCGATAGCCCAGGTCCTCGGGTCGGTCTCTGGTGTCCAGCGCACGGCACCGTGCCGTGGCCCTTCGCTCGCCGGAACAATCGCCTGGTGGAGGCGGAAAAGTCAATGCCCGGCGGGCGTGTTGAATCGCACCCGGCCGGACCACAAGTTACTGCTTCCTATGTGCCTCCCACTCTGTCGGGTCCTGCTCGCCGCCGCCGTGCTGGCCGCCGCCTGCCGCCGTCCTCCGCCCAGCGACTCCCCCGTGCCCACGCCGCGCGACGACGCATCGGAGGCGAACGCGCCGCCCGTGGTGGTGCGGGACACCGCGCTCGAGCAGCGCGCGGCGCGGCTCGAGCTGCGCGTCATGGAAAAGGAAGCCGAGGTCGAGGAGCTGCAGGGGCTGCTCGACGACGCGCGGCGCGAGGTGGTCCGGGCGATGGCGAAGTTGCAGTCGCTCGCGACGCGTGCCGAGGCCGCCTCCGGCATGGCGGAAGCCGAGATTGCCCTCCAGGCGCTTCGAGGGGGCGAGGACGGGGGCGGCGCGGCGGCGCCCGAGGTCGAGCAGGCCGGGCAGCTGCTCGCGCTGGCGACGGCGGAGTTCGACAAACAGAACTACGCCGGCGCGCTCTATCTCGCGACGCAGGCGAAGAACGCGGCGGCGGCGGGGCGGGCGCGGCTCGCCGCGGGG
>JBOHSP010000033.1:0-2948 GCA_050733275.1 Gemmatimonadales bacterium | reverse complement strand
CGGGGTTTGGCTATCCCGTTGTGCCCCAAGGCCATGCGCGAGTGCGCTGCCAGCTCTCGGCGGCCCACTCGCGGGAGGACCTCGACTTCGCGCTGCGCGCTTTCAAGAAGGTCGGCACCAAACTGGGGTTGACCTGATGGGTGCTGGCTAACAGTATGGCGTCATCAACGCGACAGTAGGCGACAGCGACAGCGGTGCGGGCCGCTTCAGGCGGTGGTTCGAGGTGCTCGCGCTGCTGGACTAAAGCACGGCACGCTATCCGAAAGGGGTAGTGCGACTCGCATAGACTTGCAATACGATTCCCGCGCTGTGCCTCGATAGGTTCAAGTGATTTCGCGATTTCATGCCTTAAACTCCCTGTGGCCAACGTGCTAGCTTGAGAGGCATCAGGTCATCGGGTCTCGCGTTTTTAGACCTCAAGCCCTATTTTCGGGTGGTTTTGGGGGTGGTCCCCCGGTCACCGCGTTCACGGTTTCGGGTCCCATGCGGGCCCTGGCCACGTGGGAGGGAGTCCGATGAAGCGGCTGGTGCGTCTCCTGGCAGGCGTTGTATGCATCGCAGCGGCGGGGGCGGCGGCACCGGGCCCGGCGGCGGCGCAACGTGGCGCGCAGGTCGAGTTCGGCGCGTTCGGCTCGTACTGGCGCTTCGACAAGCTCTACTCGCTCGAGAACGCCTTCGGCGGCGGCGCGCGCCTCGGCTACTCCTTCAGCGACCACCTGGGCCTCGAGATCACCGGCGACTACACCCGGACCACCGACACGTCGGGGGTTCTCGACGTGAAGGCCACGATGCTGGCGGGGAACCTCGTGCTGAACTTCCCCTTGGGCGAGCGGGCGACGCTGTTCGCCTCCGGCGGCTATGGGCGAATCATCTTCGGGCCCGATCCCCCCTACGACTTCAGCGAGAACATGTTCACGGGCGGGCTGGGTGCCCGCTTCTTCCTGTCACCCAACCTGGCACTACGGTTTGATGCCCGGGCCCAGTACATCAACGAGAATCTCAATCCCAGCGGCGACTGGACCGGTCACGTGCAGGGGTTGGCCGGCGCGTCCTACTTCTTTGGCGCCCGGGGACAGCGCGACGTTACGGGAGGGGGCGGCGAGCCTGTCGTCTTCCCACCTCCGGCGGCCGCCGAGCCTCGCGCCGAGGAGCCTGCCGAGCCGGAGCCCGCCGCCCAGGAGCCCCCCGCCCAGGAGGCGCCGGTCCCAGGGGCACCGATCTTGGTTGTGCCCCCACCCCCGCCCCCGCCCCCACCACCGCCGCCCAGACCGGCCCGGCGCCGCCCGGTCGCGGTACAGGGCGTGTTCGGCGGCTACGGCCAGCGCATCGAGTTCGGCGGGTTCGGCTCGTACTGGCGGTTCGACCACCTCTTCTTCCTCGAGAATGCGTTCGGCGCCGGGGGGCGGATCGGTTATTCCTGGAGCGATCGCCTGGCCGTCGAGGTGACGGGTGACTACGTGCAGACCACCGATACGGCGGGCCTCCAGAACGTCAACGTGTCGATGGTGGGCGGCCACCTGGTGCTCCACTTCCCGGTCGGCAACAACGCCAGCCTCTACGCCCTCGGCGGCTACAGCCGCGTGGTCTTCGGCCCCGATCCTCCGTACGACTTCACGGACAACATGTTCTCGGGCGGTGTGGGTGCGCGGGTGTTCATCGGTCCGCATCTCGCGCTGCGGGCCGAGGGCCGGGCGCAGTACCGCAGCGGCAATCCGGATCCGCGCGGCGGGTGGACCGGGCACGTGCAGGGATCGGCGGGCCTGTCCTACTACTTCATCCCCCCGCAGCAGGGCCGCGGCTGGAACAAGCAGTACCAGTGGTACTGGGGGGCGCACGGCGGCGCCTTCCTCTCCAAGACGAACACCGAGCCGTACGTGTACGACCCGATCGTCGGGGGTCACTGGCTGATCACCGCCAAGCGCACCGCGCTGTACGTGGCCTATGAGCAGGCCCTGTACCTCGCCGACGCCAGCGCGGTCATCGAGGACCCCGCGTCCACCGCCTCCTCAGTCGGACCCGGGTTCCGCGACGTGTCGTTCAACGACATGCGGCGCATCATGTTCGGCGTCGTGGCGTTCCCCGCGCAAAAGATCATCGAGCCGTTCGCGGGCGGCGGCTTCGCGATTATGCAGGTCCTGAACCCGGTCGTGGACTGCTCGGACTGCACGACGCGGGGGGAGGCCGTCGAGGCGGCCGACCGCGCGCACGAGGCCGCGAGCAAGGCCTTCTTCTGGCTGATGGGGGGCCTGCAGGTCAACTATTCCAACAAGTTCAACGTGTTCGCCCAGTACATCATTACGTCGAGCGCGGCCGGCTTCCTGATCGACGGCAATACCCATACGATGCAGGCGGGCCTGCGGGTGAGTCTCGGCAGCGCCAAAGAAGGCATCACCGAGCGCCACTAACCCAGGGCGAATCCCTCAGCAAGAACCGGAGTGGCCAGTCCGTGGCCCGCGTGATTCCCACGCGCGGGCCACGGACGATGCGGGCGCGCGTGCCGGCGCCGTTTCCGGCGCCCACGATCCACAGCGGGCCGCGCGCGAGCGAGCGGCCGTTGAGAGCGCCGGTCACCCCGAGCGCCTGGCACAGCCGCGCCGGGCCGGCGCACAGGGCCCCATCCGGCAGCTCCCCGCGCCGCCGCCGCATCGTCTCCAGTCCTTCGAGCGGCTCGAGCGCACGGATCAGCACGGCCGCCGGATAGCCTGCTGGCTCGGTGACCGCGTTGAGACACCAGTGCATACCGTAGGTGAAATACACGTAGGCGGTGCCCGGCGGCCCGTAGAGCGGCTGCGTGCGGGGCGTGCGCCGATGCCCGTACGCGTGACAGGCCGGGTCGTGCGGGCCGACGTACGCCTCGACCTCGACGATGCGACCGGCGGTGCGCGCGCGGCGCCCCCCGATGTGACTCACCAGCACGCATCCCACAAGCCGACGCGCGACCTCGGCAG
>JBOHSP010000032.1:0-2521 GCA_050733275.1 Gemmatimonadales bacterium | reverse complement strand
GGCCACGCCGCCGGCCCGCTGGACCTGGTGTTCGACGGACTCGACGCCATCCGCGAAGCGCAAATCGTGCAGGAGCAGCTCGACCTGATCCGCGTGCTCGTCGCCGCCACGCCGGCCTTCACGGCGGAGCACGAGCGCAGCATCGCCAGCGGCGTGCGCAGCCGGCTCGGCGACGTCCGGGTCATCGTGGATCGCGTCGACGCCGTGCCGCGCACCGCCAACGGCAAGCTGCGGGCGATCGTCTGCAATCTGCCGCGCGACGCGCGCGGCCCGGGGTTGTCCTGATGAGCTCGCCGCTCCTCAAGCTGTATCACCGGCTGCCCTCGCGGATGCGCTCGGCGGCCGCGACGCTGCGCGGCTGGTATCTGAACCGCTGGCGCTACGGGTCGGGCAGCCGCGAGCTGTTCGCGGAGGCGCTCGAGCGCGACCACTGGAGCCCCGCGCAGTGGGATACGTGGCGGCAGGAGCGGATCGCCTACATCCTGCATCGCGCCGCGACGCGCGTTCCCTACTACCGCGCCTACTGGCAGCAGCGCCGCCGCCAGGGCGACGGCGCCTCCTGGGAGGTGCTCGAGCACTGGCCGCTGCTCGAGAAGGACGCGGTGCGCGCGCACCCGGAGGCGTTCCTCGCGGACGACTGCGACCGCCACCGCATGTTCCGCGAGGAGACGAGCGGCACGACCGGCACGCCGCTCAAGATCTGGCGCTCGCGCGCCACGCTCGCGACGCTGCACGCCGTCGCCGACGCCCGCACCCGCGGCTGGGACGGCATTCCCGACGACGCCCGCTGGGCCCGCCTCGGCGGGCAGCTCGTGACGCCGGTGCGGCGCCGCCGGCCCCCCTTCTGGGTCTGGAACGCCGCGATGCGCCAGCTCTACCTCTCGGCCTATCACCTGGCGCCCGACCTGATCCCCTACTACCTCGACGCCCTGGCGCGCTATCGCGTCGTGTACCTCGGCGGCTACCCGTCGGCCATCCAGACGATCGCCTACGAGGCGGTGCGCCTCAAGCGCCGCGATCTCCGGATGGCGGCCGTGTACGCCAACGCCGAGCCGGTGCTGCCCGAGCAACGCCAGCTCGTCGCGGAGGCGTTCGGCTGCCCGATCCGCGAGACCTACGGGATGGCGGAATCGGTGGCCGCCGCGAGCGAGTGCGACGCCGGCCGGCTCCACGAGTGGCCCGAGTTCGGCTACGTGGAGCTGCAGCCCGACGGCGAGCTCGTGTGCACCGGCCTGCTCAATCCCGATATGATCCTGATCCGCTACCGCGTGGGCGACCGCGGCTGGCCGGCGGACGCGGCGCTCGCGCCCTGCCTCTGCGGCCGCGGGCTGCCGCTCATGGGGCCGATCGAGGGCCGCACCGACGACGTACTCATCACGCCCGACGGCCGCCAGGCCCCCCGCATGGGCGCCGTGTTCCACGGCCTCCCGGTGCGCCAGTCCCAGATCGTGCAGGAGGAGCTGGACGTCGTGCGGGTGCGCGTGGCGCCGGGCGACGGCTTCACGCGCGCGCACGAGCGCACGATCGCGGCCCGCGTGCGCGAGCGCCTGGGGCGCGCGGTGCGGGTCCTGGTCGAACCGATGGACGAGCTGCCGCGCACCTCGAGCGGCAAACTGCGCGCGATCGTCTCCCATCTGTCGCCCGACGAGCGCGCCGCGGCGCTGGGACGGACCGCGTGACGCCCCGCGTGTCGGTGATCCTGCCCTGTCGCAACGAGGCCCGCTACATCGCCGCCTGCCTCGATTCGATCCTCGCGGCCGCCTATCCCCTGACGCAGCTCGAGGTGCTGGTGGTGGACGGCCTCAGCGACGACGGCACCCGCGACATCGTGGCGCGCTACGCCGCGGCGTATGCCCAGATCCGACTGCTCGACAACCCCGGCCGCATCGTCCCGACCGCGCTGAACATTGGGATCGGCGCCGCCAGCGGCGCGGTCATCGCCCGGATGGACGCCCACGTCGTCTACCCGCCCGACTACCTGCCCCGCCTCGTGCGCGCGCTGACCGAGAGCGGCGTCGACAACGTCGGCGGCTGCATCGTCACGCTGCCCGCCGACCGCACGGCCGCCGCGCAGGCTATCGCCATCGCGCTCAGCCACCCCTTCGGAGTCGGCAGGTCCCCGTTCCGCGTGGGCGCGCGCTCGGCCCGGCTCGTCGACACCGTGCCGTTCGGCTGCTACCGGCGCGACGTGTTCGCGCGGGTGGGGCTGTTCGACGAGGAGCTGGTGCGCAATCAGGACGACGAGTTCAACCACCGCCTGGTGAGCCGCGGCGGCCGGGTGCTGCTGGTGCCCGACGTCGTGTCGTACTACTACGCCCGCGGCTCCTTCGCGCAGGTCGCCCGCATGTTCTACCAGTACGGCGCGTTCAAGCCGCTGGCCGCGCGGAAAGTCGGGCGCTTCATGACGCTGCGCCAGCTGGTGCCGGCCGCGTTCGTGAGCGCGCTCGGCGGAACCGGGCTGGTCGCGCTGCTGTGGCCGCCCGCCGCGCTCGCCGGGCTCGCGATCGCGGGCGCGTACGCC
>JBOHSP010000031.1:0-7091 GCA_050733275.1 Gemmatimonadales bacterium | reverse complement strand
GGGAGGTGGGCGCGTGGGAACGACGCTTGCTGTTACAAACCGCAATCCGAAATCCGCAATCCGCAATAGTATGGTTCGGATCATCGCGGGTGAGCTCAAGGGTCGTCGACTGAAGATCCCTGCCGGGCGAACCGTGCGCCCGACGTCCGATCGCGTGCGCGAAGCCTGGTTCTCGATCATCCAGGCCGAGATTCCCGGCGCGCGGGTGCTCGATCTGTTCGCCGGCTCCGGGGCGCTCGGTCTCGAGGCGCTGTCGCGCGGCGCGGCGGCGGTCGATTTCGTGGAGACGCACCGCGACTCGCTCGCCGTGCTCGCCGCGAATACCACGGCCCTGAGAGTGGAGAATCGCGTGACGATCCACCGCACGGATGCCCTGCGCTTTGCCGAGCTGCTGCAGCCGGGGCAGTACGACGTGGCGTTCGCCGATCCGCCGTATGCCACAGATCATGCAGATCGGCTCGCAGATCTATTCAGATCAATTCCGTTTGCGCGGGTGTTTTCGATCGAACACTCGGCTGACCGACCGCTTGTCGGGGACGATACTCGGCGCTGGGGAGACACCGCCGTGACTTTCCTGTATGCACCTTCACCATCCTCCACCCACCTCCACCAACCTCCACCCACCTCGTGAAGCGTATCGCCGTCTACCCCGGCTCCTTCGACCCGATCACCAAGGGCCACGAGGACCTGATCCACCGGTCGCTGCAGTTCGTGGACAAGGTCGTGGTCGCGGTGGCCGTCAACGTCGCGAAACAGCCGCTGTTCACGCTCGAGGAGCGCGTTGGGCTGATCCGCGCGGCCGTGGAGGACAAGCGCGTCGAGGTGCAGGCGTTCGAGGGGCTGCTGGTGCATTTCGCGCAGCGCGTGGGGGCGACCGTGATCATCCGCGGCCTGCGCGCGGTCTCCGATTTCGATTACGAGTTCCAGATGGCGTTGATGAACCGCAATCTGGCGCCCGAGATCGAGACCGTGTTCCTCGTGCCCGCGTTCGACCTCACCTATCTCAGCTCCAGCCTGGTGCGCGAAGTCGCGCGCTTCGGCGGCGATGTCTCGGCGCTCGTCCACCCCGCCGTTCAGCAGGCCCTGACGCGCAAGTACGCGCCATGAGTGCGCGAGTAGTGCGCGAGTGAGCTCGCGACACCTCCAATGAGCTTCCTCGACCGCGTGTACGCGCGGGCACGGGAAGCGAAGGCGCGCATCGTCTTTCCCGAATGCGCGGATGAGCGCGTGCAGGAGGCGGCGCGCGTGATCGAGCGTGAGGGCCTGGGGACAGTGCAGGTACTCGAGGGGCCTGCGCCGCACGCCACACGCCGCACGCTGGTCGAGTTTCTCAGATCCCGCCGGCCGGACCGCTTCGCAAGCGACAGCGCTGCTCTCGAGGCGCTGGAGCATCCCCTGCTGTACGGCGCCTGTCTGGTCGGCATCGGGGAAGCCGACGTGATGGTGGGCGGCGCGCGCCATCCCAGCGCCGAGACGATCCGCGCGGCGCTCTGGGCCGTCGGCGCCGCGCCGGGGATCACCACGGTGAGCAGCGCGTTCTACATGATTCAGGGCGAGCGCGTGCTCACGTTCACCGATTGCGCGGTGGTGCCCGACCCGACGCCGCTGCAGCTCGCCGACATCGCGGTGGCGGCCGCGCGCGACCGCCGCCGCATCGTGGGCGACGAGCCGGTGGTGGCGTTCCTCTCGTACAGCACCCACGGGAGCGCCACTGGACAGCAGGTCGAACGGGTGCAGGCCGCGGTCGCCGCCCTCCGCCGCCGGTTTACCACGCCGCCCGATTTTGTCTTTGACGGGGAGCTGCAGGGCGACGCGGCGCTCGTGGCCGACGTCGCCGCGCGCAAGGCGCCCGGCTCGCCGGTCGGCGGGGGCGCCAATGTGCTGGTGTTCCCCGATCTCGACGCCGGCAACATCGCCTACAAGTTGGTGCAGCGGCTCGGCGGCTGGACCGCGCTGGGTCCGATTCTGCAGGGGCTGGCGCGGCCGGTGTGCGACCTGTCGCGGGGCGCCACGGTCGATGATATTGTCAGCACAACGGCCATCGCGATTCTCCAGACACGCGGAGGGGAGGGGGAGCCCGGATGCGGTTCACGCTGAAAAAGGACAAGAGCGGCGTCGTCGTCGTGGGGGTCGAGGGGCAGCTCATCGTCGGCAACCGCCAGGAGCTGAAACAGATGGTCCTCGACGCACTGGAGGGCGGCGCGCGCAAGTTCGTCATCGACTTCTCGAAGACGGGGTACATCGATTCCTCGGGGCTCGGCGTGCTGGTGTCGCTGTCCAAGAAGATCCGCGAGCAGGGCGGGGAGCTGCGGCTCGCCGGCCTCAACGCGGACCTGCAGACGCTGTTCGAGCTGACCAAGCTCGACACGCTGTTCGCCATCGCCGGCACCACCGAGGAGGCGCTGGCCGCGTTGTGACGTGAGCCCCTCGCTCAATCTGCGCGTCACGGCGGCCGCGATGAGCCTGGACGTCCCGAGCGACCTCGGGCTCGTCGGCGACGCCGTGGAGCTGGTCGCGCGCCACCTCCCGCCCGGCACGCTGTCCCCCCGCCGCCTCAGCTTCAACTTCCGCACCGCCTTCGCCGAGGCGCTGGGCAACGCGATCCGCTACGGCACCGGCGAAGACCCGCGCAAGACCGTGCGCGTCCACGTCGAGCTCGGGTCCGACGCTGTGCGCATCCACGTGCTCGACGAGGGCGGCGGCTTCGACTTCCGCACGGTGCCCGATCCCACGCAGCCCGAGAACGTCGCGCGCGAGGACGGACGCGGGCTGTTCGTGATGCGCCAGCTCGTGGATGAGGTGGCGTTCAACGAGAAAGGCAACGGCATTTGCCTGACGTGGCGCGCGGGGTGACACGGGTCGGGCGCCTGCTCCCCCTGCTCGCGGCGCTGGCGGGCGAGGGGACGGCGCTGCGGCTGTGGCGCACCGAGGGCGCAGGCGACGGCGCGCGCCTGCGGCTGGTGGGCGGCGATCCGCCGGAGGGCCGCGCGCTCGGCTGGACCCCCACGCCCTCCCCGTCGTCCAACGGCGGCCGCCTCGAGGGCGAGCCCGCCGACACCCCGGACGGGCCGGCCTGGCTCCAGCCCGTGCCCGCCACCCCGGGCGTCTGGCTGGAGATCCGCGGCGACGACCCGGGCCGCGCGCGCGGGGCCGGCGAGCTGGCCGAGATCATCGGCGCCATGCTCGCGGCGGAGCAGGAGACCAGCCAGGTGGCCGCGGAGCTGTCGGGCCGCTACGAGGAAATCGACCTGATCTACACGATCAGCGAGATCCTCGGCCACACGATCCGCCTCGACGAAGCGGCGAACCGCATCCTGCGCGAAGTCTCGAACGTGGTGCGCGCGCGCCGCGCCACGCTGCTGGTGCACGACCCGCGCGCCAACGTGCTGCGCCTCGTCGCCGCCCGCGGCGTGGAACTGGGCGAGATGGACCCCATCGAGGTGGACGACCCCGAGTCGGTGGCGGCGCGCGTGTTCCGCGAGATGCGCATCATCAGCTACGATCCCAACGACAAGCGCGCCGTGCCGCCGCGCCGCTCGCGGCCGGTGGACCGCGGCTACCGCGGCCGCGCGTTCCTCGCCGTGCCGGTCGTGTACGGCTCGCCGGGCCGGGCCGCCACACCGATCGGCGTCATCAACCTCACCGACCGCCAGGGCGAGGACGCGTTCACCGCCGGCGACCGCAAGCTCGTCGCCGCGATCGCCAACCAGATCGGCGCTGCGATCGAAAACGCCCGGCTGGTGCAGCGCGACCTCATGCAGCAGCGCGTGCAGCGGGAGCTGGAGCTGGCCCACGATCTCCAGCTCAAGCTGCTGCCGTCGCCCGGCGTCATCGCCGCCAAGGGGGACGTGGCGGCGCGCTGCCTCCCCGCCGAGTCGGTGGGCGGCGACTTCTACAACCTGCTGAGCCTGCACGGCGAGCGCGTCGGCGTGATGATCGGGGACGTCTCCAGCCACGGCTTCGGCGCGGCGCTGATCATGGCGCTGGCGATGGCCGCCGCGGGCATCCACGCGGAGACGGCGGAGTCCCCCAGCGAGGCCGTGCGCCGTCTCGAGGAGTCGCTCACCGAGGAGCTCGCCGACACGGAGATGTTCCTCAGTCTCTGCTACGCCGTCGTCGACCCCGGACAGGGCAAGGTCATGTATGCCAACGCGGGGCACGCGCACGCCTTCCTGGTGGAGACCGACACGGGCGAGGTGCGGCGGCTCGAGGCCACGCGCCCGCCGCTCGGTCTCGGCGGGGCGGGGGAGGAGCGCGTCATCCCGTTCCGCCGCGGCCACGCGATGCTGTGCTTCTATACCGACGGGCTGAGCGACGCGCGCGACCAGCGCGGCGAGTCCGAGAAGTTCGGCGAGCAGCGCATTCTGGCCCACCTCCAGAACCTCAAGCAACGCCCCGCGCGCGAGATCCTGGAGGCGATCTTCACCAACATCGCCGCCTACACCGGCGGCGCGCCCGCCCTCGACGACCGCACCCTGGTGATCGTCAAGGTTTGACGCGGCTCGGGCAGCACTTCCTCACCGACCCGCGGATCCTCGGGCGGATTGCGGACGCCGTCGAGCCCACGGCATTCGATGTGATCCTCGAGATCGGGCCGGGTAGGGGGAGTCTCACAGAGATCCTGCTCTCCCGGGGAGCATCGGTAATCGGTGTTGAGACGGATCGCCGGCTCATCGACGGCTTGCGATTGCGGATTGCGGATTGCGGATTGGGACGTGCGGAGATCGTGGAAGGCGATGCACTTAAGTTGGATTGGCACTTGCTCCTCGAAAGACACCTCGTCAATCCGCAATCCGCAATCCGCAGTCCGCAATTCAAGATCGCCGGCAACATCCCCTACGCCATCACCTCCCCGCTCATCGAGAAGGCATTGCAGCCGCCCCTGCCCGAGCGCGTCGTGTTTCTCGTGCAGGCCGAGGTCGCCGATCGGATCGCGGCGCCGCCGGGGAGCAAGGCGTACGGCGCGCTGTCGGTGGGCGTGCAGGCCAGCTGCCGCGTCGAGAAGCTGCTCCGCGTGGCGCCGGGGGCGTTCCGGCCGCCGCCCAAAGTGCACAGCACGCTGCTGCGCCTCGTGCCGCTCGCCGAGCCGCTGGTGCCGCCCGCCGAGGCGCCGGCGCTGCGCGCGTTCGTGACCGCCTGCTTCGGGCGCCGCCGCAAGCAGCTCCGCAACGTGGTGGCGGGCGTCACCGGGCGGCCGGTCACGGAGGTGGCGGACGGCCTGGCGGCGCTGGGGCTCGATCCCGCCGCCCGGCCGGAGACGCTCGCGCCCCCCGATTTCGTGCGGCTCTTGCGTTGGAGTCGGCAATTGTGAAATAATTCACAATGCGGAAGATCTCCGACAGCACGGTGCGTCGGCTGTCCCTCTACCTCCGTTTCCTCGAACAGGCGATCACGCTCAACCGCCCCACGATCTCGTCGGGGGAGCTGGCGCGCCTCGGCGGCACCACCTCCGCCCAGGTCCGCAAGGACCTCTCGTTCTTCGGCTCCTTTGGCAAGCGCGGCCTCGGCTACAGCGTCCCCGAGCTCGCCGGCCGCATCCGCGATATCCTCGGCCTGCAGCGCGGCTACCGCGTCGTGCTGGTGGGGGCGGGGAAGATCGGCGGCGCGCTGGCGCAGTATCACGGCTTCCGCCAGCGCGGCTTCCACATCGCGGCGATCTACGACCACGACCCCCGCAAGATCGGCTCGCGCTGGGATGGGCTCGTGGTGCGCGACGTCAAGCACCTCGACGCCGACCTCCGCAAAGAGCGCTCCGACATCGCGATCGTCGCGACGCCCGCCGACGCGGCGCAGCACGTCGTCGACCGCCTGGTGCGCTGCGGGGTGAAGGCCATCCTCAACTTCGCGCCGGTGTCGCTCGCCGTGCCGCCGGACGTGCAGGTGAAAACGGTGAACATGGCGCTGGAGCTGGAAACCCTGAGCTACGCGCTGGCGAACACTGACCCGCGCGGACGGTCCGCCTAGCGGATCCGCGGCAGCGGATCCCCCACGAGCATATCGAGCACGCGGGAGCCGCCGACGCGGTCGGGCGGCACGATCGCGAGCAGCACGAAACACGAAAGGTCGCAGCGCACTTGTCGGGCGTCGACCGTCTGGTCATCGTTCAGGCACGACGGTCCCCCGTACCCCGCGAACCGGAAAGGTCTGCACCCCTGGCCGAGTCCGCCAAGCGCCAGAAACGGATTCTCCTCGTCGAGGACGATGAGGCGATTCGCGATAGCCTGGCCGAGCTGCTGCAGAGCGACGGCTACGCGGTGGCCGCGGTCGACAATGGACTGGCGGCCCTCGAGAAACTGCGCTGGGGCATGCGGCCCTCCCTCATTCTGTTGGACCTGCGGATGCCGGTGATGACCGGCTGGGAGTTCCGGGCCGAGCTGCAGAAGGTCCCGGTGCTGGCCGACATCCCCGTCGTGGCGATGACGACCGGCCGGTGGAAGCCGGACGATCTCAAGCAATTCGCCGAGCAGGTCGAGAAACCCCTGAATCTCGAGGCCCTGCGTGCCGTCGTCTCGCGCTACTGCCGCACCTGAAGCCGGCGGGACGCGGCCCGCGATCGCGCACCTCGACATCCTGTGGATCACGGCCGGGCTGGGCTGCGACGGCGACACGATCGCGATGACCGCCGCGACGTCCGCGAGCTGCTCACGCTGCGGGTGCTGACCCTGACCGATGCCGAGAAGCGCGAGATGGCGCCGCGGACGAGCGCGTACGGGCACCGCTTCTTCGTCAGTCCCGACGAGCTCGAGTTGTTGTGACCGGCGGCTGCCTGGTCGGCGGCATCGGCAACGTCGTCCTGGGTGATGATGGGTTCGGGGTCGCGGTCGTAAGCCTCCTGGCGAGCCGGCCGCTCGGGGCCGGGGTACGAATCGTGGACTTCGGCGTCCGGATGGTGGACCTGGCCTATGCCCTGCTCGAGCCCTATGAGCGGATCATTCTGATCGATGCGGTGCCGCGGGGCGGCGCTCCGGGGACGCTGTACGTCATCGAACCCGACGACCCCGCCGTCACGCCTGCCGACCCACCCCTCGAAGGGCACGGATCGAGCACCGCCCAGGCCCTGGCGTGGGTGCGGCGGCTGCGCGGCCCCGGGT
>JBOHSP010000030.1:0-18655 GCA_050733275.1 Gemmatimonadales bacterium | reverse complement strand
CGGTGTCACCTGATCGGGTGACCCGCGTCAGGGGTCTTGTCGGTCCTCACCCCGGGGATATGGTTGGGCCTTGTTCGAACTGCCCAAAACGCGTACGCGAAGGGAGCGGGAGCCGCGCCACGATGCGTTTGCTGCACTGTTTTGCGATGACCACGGTGATCCTGCTGTCCGGCTCGCCCCCCTACGTCCGCGCGCAGAACGCTCCCCCCGCCGTTTCCCTGTTGATCCGGACCGACGACGTCGGGATGAGTCACAGCGTCAACATGGGCGTGCAGCGGCTGCTGGAGACGGGACTCCCCGTCTCGGTCTCCGTGACCGATTCCCCGCTTCCCGAGATGAGCGCGAACCGGCAGGGAGAGCTGGACGCGCTGACGGCGCCGCGCTTCGCGGCGGCGCTCAACGCCCGCAACGTAGAGCTCCTCACCTATCGCACGCTGATCGCCAGACACGGCCTGCAATCCATGCGTCACCCGTCGACCGAGGCGCCGGAGGGTTCGAAATGAATCACACACGCCATAATCGGATGTTCTGCGCAATCGTCCTGTGCCTGCTGGTCGCGTTCGGCGCGTCCCCCGCGCTGGGGCAGGGGGCCCAGGTATCCGGCACCGTCACGTCCGCGACGAGTGGACAGCCGCTGTGGGGCGTCCGGGTCCGGGTCCAGGGGACCGAGACCCAGACGGTGACCGATCAACAGGGTCGCTACGCCTTGGTGGCGCCGAGCGATGCCGTGCTGACGTACGCGCTCATCGGCTTCCGCCGCAGCGAGCAGGCGATCGAGGGCCGCGCGACGATCGATGTCGCGATGGAACAGGCGCCCACGATGCTGCAGGAGGTGGTGGTCACCGGGTACACGAGCCAGCGGCGGGCCGACATCACGGGGGCCGTGTCCAGCGTCAACCTCGAGAGCGTGGAGGGGCAGACCTCGGCCAGCGTGCTGAAGCGCCTCGACGGGCGCGTGGCCGGCGTGACGGTCGAGACGAGCGGGTCGCCGGGCTCGCGCAGTACCGTGCGCATTCGCGGGGTGAGCTCGTTCCACGACAACGACCCGCTCTACATCATCGACGGCACGCCGGTGCAGGACTCGTACATCAACTGGCTCAACCCCAACGATATCGCCGAGATCCAGGTGCTGAAGGACGCGTCGAGCGCCTCGATTTACGGCTCGCGCGCCAGCAACGGCGTCGTGATCATCGAAACCAAGAAGGGGCGTCCCGGCGGGCGCCAGCTCCGGCTCGACGTACGCACCGGCGTGGCGACCCCGACCCGGGGCTACGACGATTTCGTGATGACGGATGCCCTGCAATACTTCGAGGTGATCAAGCGCAGCTATCTGAATGCCGGAGTTTCGATCGATTCGTTTCCCGAGGTGATCCCGGAGGTCCTGGCGATCTATGGCGATCCGCTCAATCCCCAGGTCCCGGCGTACACCTACGTCGACCCCGCGGCGATCGACTCGGTTGATGAGTGGGGCCGTCCGGTGGTGGTGAACGAGGCGATGTACGGCTTTCCGAACACGTTGATCATGCCCGGGAGCCCGGGGACGAACTGGTGGGACGCAGTCTTCAGCCCGGCCCAGTTCACCGAGGCCAACCTGGGGCTGTCGGGCGGCGGCAGTGACAACTCCTACAACGTGTCGTTTAACTATTTCAAACAGGACGGCACGGGGGCGTACAGTCAGTTCCAGCGCGGCACGTTGCGCATCAACACCGCCTTCACGATCAATCGCTTCACCATCGGGGAGAACCTCGCGATCGCGCGGGAACAGGCCTACGGCGGCATCGACGACGGGTCGATCGGCGAAGACAACATCGTCGGGAAGAACATCCTGATGCAGCCGGTCGTGCCGGTGTACGACATCGCCGGGAATTTCGCCGCCGGCAAATTTGTGGGCGGCGGCAACAACACCAATCCGCTGAAGTACGCCTGGGCGCGGCGCTTCGACCGCAACACCAACGACCGCGTCATCGGCAATGCGTTTGCACGATTCGACGTCCGGCCGGAAGTCAACATCATGACGCGGTTCTCCTTCAACCTGCGCCAGGGGTCGTCGAAGGCCTTCACGCCGCTTGAGCCGGAACACTCCGAGCCGATCACCGTGACGTCCCTCAATCAGAACGAGAGCAGGGGGACCAACTGGACGTGGACCAACACGCTGAACTACACCTGGACCACGCCGCAGCACAACCTGGCCGTGCTCGTCGGGCACGAAATGAGCTCCAGTACCAGCCGCTTCATGGCGGGCAGCATCGCAGACCTGCTCAACGAAGACCCCTCCAGCCGCTACATCGACGATGCGCTGGGGTCGGCAGACACCAAGAACGTCAGCAGCTCGGGGTCGCTCGACCGGCTGTTGTCGTTCTTCGGGAAGGCGGATTACAACTTCGCCCAGCGCTACTACGCGAGCGTGACGTTGCGGCGCGACGGCTCGTCGAAGTTCGGTCCCGGAAACCAATGGGGCACGTTCCCGGCGTTCAACCTCGGCTGGCGCGTCTCGCAGGAGTCGTTCTTCCCGCAGGACGGGTTCATCTCGAACCTGATGCTGCGCTTCGGCTGGGGGGAGACCGGCAACCAGCAGATTCCCGGCGGCCGCATCGTGGCCCGCTTCGGCGGCAGCCGCGGCGACACGTTCTACGACATCGGCGGGTCGGGAAGCTCGGTGGAGCCCGGGTTCCGGCAGATCGCGCTCGGCAATCCCGACGTGAAGTGGGAGACCAACCGCTCCGTGAACGTCGGCCTCGACGTCGAGTTTCTCAATGGCCGCGGCAATCTCACCCTGGACGTCTACCAGCGGACCACGGACGGCCTGCTGTTCGATCCCCGGCTGCCCTCGACGGCGGGGCTCGCCGATCCGGCGATCGGCAACTTCGGGGAGATGCAGAACCGCGGCTTCGATTTCGCGGTCGCCTACAGCGGCACGGTGGGCGGCAACAAGGTGTGGAGCGTGGCGCTGAACGCCGGGCACTACCGCAACAAGATTCTCAGCATCGACGGCACGACCCAGGAGTTCTTCGGTCCGGTCTCCACCCGCATCGGGACGGCGGTCATCAACCGGGTCGGCGAGCCGATCGGCGCGTTCTACGGGCTCCTCGCCAACGGGTACTTCCCCGATTCGGCCGACGGGCTGGCGCACCGCACGGACTCGCTCGGGACCTGCGTCACGGCGCCGTGCCAGGACGGGGCGCAGGTGGGGCGGCTCCGGTTTGTGGACGTGAATGGCGATGGCTTCATCACGTCGGCCGATCGCACGATCATCGGCAGCCCGCACCCCGATTTCACGGCGGGGCTCGATCTGGGCTTCCGGATGGGCGCCTGGGACTTCAGCGCCACGTTCTTCGGATCGTTCGGCAACGACATCTTCGACGCCCAGAAGGACTTCTACGTGTTCCGCGACTTCTCCACGAACGTCGTGGCGGACCGGCTCACGGACTCCTTCTGCCTCCCCGCGGACGTGGGCTGCACCAACCCGTACGATCAGAACGCGAAGTACCCGCGGCTGGATCAGTTCGACTTGGTCAGCGGGGTGATCAGCAGCTACTATGTCGAGGATGGGTCGTACGTGAGGCTGCGCATGCTCCAGGTGGGGTGGACGCTGCCGGCCAACCTGATCCGCTGGGTGCCCGGCGCGCGCCTCTATGCCCAGGCGGAAAACCTGTTCACGATTACGGGCTACGAGGGCCTCGATCCGGCATTGCCGGCGTCGGCGGCCACCGGCGCGTCGGGCGATATCCGCGATCAGGCGCGCGGCATCGACCGGGGCACGTATCCCAGCAATCGCACGTTCACGATCGGCATCAGCACCACATTCTAGGGGTCGTCTTCTACGAGGACGTGAGACGATGAAAACACTGCTAAGGTCTCGGCTGGTGCGCGGCACCACGGCTCTCGCCCTGCTCGGCGCGGTCACGTACGCGTGCTCGGACTTCCTGGACACGCCGGCGCAGGGGACGCTCGACGAGACGACGCTCCTGACTGCGGGCGGCGTCGAAGGCAGCCTGATCGCGGCGTACCGGATGCTGGACTGCTCCAGCTCCACGGGCGCGTGGGGCTGCGCCGCGAGCAACTGGGTGTTCGGCGACATCACGAGCGACGATGCCTACAAGGGGTCGGAAGCCAGCGATCAACCGGGCGCCACGCAGGTCGAGCTGTATCTCTGGTCCACCGGCCAAGCGGGCGACTACTTCGACCAGAAATGGCAAACGGTCTACGAAGGGATCGTGCGCGCCAACGCGACGGTGCGACTGCTGGACCGCGTCCTGACAGAGAAGCCGGGGGAGATCACCGCCACACAGGCGGACGGCATCCGGGGCGAGGCGCTGTTCCTGCGGGCGCACTACCACTTCGAAGCCTGGCGGATGTGGGGCAACGTGCCCTACTACTTCGAAACCGATACCGACTACCGCAAGGCGAACGATACCGACGCGGCCCGCGGCGCGGACGCGGTCGCCCAGCTGATCATCGCCGACCTGGACCAGGCCATCGCGCTGCTCCCGGAGGAGCCCCGCAACGGCGATGCCGGCCGGGCCACGTCGTGGACGGCCAAGGCGTACAAAGGCCGCGTCCAGGCCTACACCGGCCAGTGGGCCGAGGCGCTGGTGACGCTGCGCGATGTCGAGACGAACGGCCCGTACGAGCTGGAACAGAGCTTCGACCGCGTCTGGACCGGATTCCAGGAGTTCACGAACGGGCCCGAGACGATCTTCGCCTTCCAGGCGTCGTCCAACGACGGCGAGCCGGCGGGCTGGAACGCCAACTGGGGCGAGACGCTGAACTTCCCGCACTCGGGGAGCCCGTTCGGCTGCTGCGGCTTCCACCAGCCGTCGCAGAATCTGGCGAACGTCTTCGCGGTGGATCCGGGGACGGGTCTCCCGCTCGCCTTCACGAGCCCCGGCACGTGGAATACCCGCGACTCGACCTGGGTCGCGTCGGCCACGGATGTCGTCGATCCGCGGCTCGACTGGACGATTGGCCGCGACAACGTGCCCTACAAGGATTGGGGCATGCACTTGCCGCTGTGGATCCGGGCGCCCAGCTACGGCGGCCGCTACAGCCCGAAGAAGAACGTGCACGAAAACGCCAGCGGCTCGCAGTCGCAGGTCGGCTGGAACGCCGCGCAGCTCAATTCGGTGCACATTCACCTCTTCCGCTTCGCGGATTTGCTGCTGCTGCTGGCGGAAGCGGAGGTCGAGGCCGGGAGCATCGCCAACGCGCAGGTGATCGTCAATCAGATCCGGGCGCGAGCCGCCCAGACGGCGCAAGGATGCGGCGGGGCGCCGACGCCGGATGCCCAAGCGGAGCTCGTAACCAAGTATCCGGTGTGCGACGGCGATGCGCGCCTGGCGGTGCCCATCAACGACACCTCCATCGGGTGGGCCACGTACCAGGTCGGGCAGTACACGACGCCCTGGCCGGATCAGGCCACCGCCCGCACCGCGGTGCGCCTCGAGCGCCGGCTCGAGCTGGCCATGGAGGGGCAGCGCTTCTTCGACCTGCGGCGCTGGGGCTTCGCCGTCACGTCGCAGACGATCAACGACTATCTCACCGAGGAGAAGACGCGACGCGCGTACAAGGCCGTGCAGGTCCCGTTCGCGTCGCGCAACATGTACTACCCGATCCCGCCGGTCGAGATCGAGCTGACCAATACCGGTGGGGAGATCCTGTTGACGCAAAACCCCGGGTGGTGATGGAGTAGCTTAGGGCCGGGCGTTGCGGATGGTATAGGCCGACAGGGAATCGCCGTTGTTCGCCACGAACACGGCATTCCCTGTCGGCGTTTTGATCAGGGCGAGGCCCGTGACGTTGCGGGGGGCGAGAAATCCGCTCTCGGCGTGCGGGACGGGCGTGAAGCCGCCGCGCCCGTCGCCGCGCAGCCACAGCCCGTTGCCCGCATCGGCCCGCGCGGTGTTCGGCTCGGTGTCGCAGAGATTGCCCGCCACAATCAGGTCGAGGTGCCCGTCGCCATCCACGTCGTGCGGCACGATGCCGCGGAGCGGCGCGACCTGCGCGTGGGCGGGGAGCGGGGACGCGGTGAAGGTGCCGTCGGCGTCGTTGCGCAGCACCAGGCTCGCGAACGTGTCGATCTCGTAATGCAGGGCCTGCCGCAGCCGGTCCGCGCTGAAGAGCTGGTCGATCGACGCCGTGGAAAACGCCTCGAAGGTCGGGAACCGCATCCCGACCGTGTAGATTCTCCGGCCCAGCGCGACGATGCTCGTGATCGGATAGTCGCGGCCCTCGTGCTCCTGCGTCAGAATGAGATCGGTCGTGCGGTTGTCGGTGAGGTTGCCCGCGTAGATCCCGAAGCGGGCCTGCGGCGCCGTCGTGTAGGTGTGATTCAATCCGAGGTTGCCGGCCACGAGGTCGGGCCGCCCGTCGTGGGTGAAGTCCCCCGCGGCCAGCGCGTACCACCGGCCCCGCAGCGGCGGCAGGCCCAGCGACGCCGTGACGTCGCGCAAGCGCCCGCCCTCGTTCCGGAAGAACTGCAGCGGCATCCACTCCCCCGCCGTCACGAGGTCCAGGCGACCATCCCGGTCGAAATCGACCCAGACCGCGGCGGTGATCATCCCATGGGGCCGGGCGAGCTCCGGGCTGACGGAATCTGTGACGTCGGTAAAGCGGCCGCCGTCGTTGCGCAGCAGGAAGCTGCGCGGCGGCTGGGGATAGTCGCGCGGCACGAGGCGGCCGCCGACGAACAGGTCCGGCCGGCCGTCGCCGGTAAAATCGCCGACCGCGACGGCCGCGGTGCTGGCGCGCATCGCGGGCAGCGCGGTGCTGTCGCGCCGGAAACGCCCGCGACCCTGATTGATGTACAGGCGGTCCTGCAGCAGCCGCGACAGGGGGCTGAGTTGGTAGCCGCCGCTCGCCACGTAGAGATCGAGTCGCCCGTCGCCATTGGCGTCCAGAAACGCGGCTCCCCAGTCCTCGTATCCGCGTTCGGCGGGTTGCGCCCACGGCTGCCCTGGGGCCGCGGCGGCAAAGCCCCCATCCCGGCGTTGCAGGAACAGTTGGCCGGGCGTGCCACTTCCTCCCCCCACGAACAGGTCCTCGAGACCGTCTCCGTTGACGTCGCCCACGGCCAATGGCGGCCCCTGTCGCGACGGCTGATCGGGCAGCAGGGGCTGGATGTCGTAATCCACCGATGAGGGCACGGTGTGGCCGTAGTGCGGTCGCCTGGCCGGGGCCATGGGCGCAAACAGACGGAAGCGGTTCCCGATCGGCTGGACGGGGCGGGAATGGCTGGTCGCATCGTCTTGCTCGAGCGTCACCGTCTGATCGGCGGGCACGCCGGTCAGCACCTGCTGCCGGCCGTCGGGCCACGTCACCGCCAGCGTTTCCACCCGCGACGCCGTGCCGAGGCCGACGTGGAGGCGGTCATCCACGGTCGACATGTAGCCGCGATACGGTGACTGGTAGAGGTACTGCGTGCGGCCGCCGGCGACGATCGCCAGGGTCGCGCCGATCCCGCGCACGTTGCGGGGCTCGCCCCGCAGCACGACGCGGAGATAATGCCGCCCCGCGGCGCCGAGGTTCTCGTAAATGGCGGCGGGGGCATTCATGTTGTTGACGATGAGATCGAGCGCGCCGTCGTTGTTGAGATCCGCGTACGCGGCGCCGTACGAGTAGCCCGGCTCGGTCATGCCCCACGCGCGGGACCGATCGGTGAACGTCAGATCGCCGTTGTTGCGGAACAGATAGTTCGGGATCTCGTAGCCATGCAGGGCCCGGAGCAGCTCCCGCTGACGGGCGTCGTCCCCCGCCCGTTGGGCCGCGAAGATGGCCATCTTGTAATCCGTGTCGTTCAGCGCCTTGGGATACCCGTTGGTGACGAAGACGTCCTTCCATCCGTCGTTGTCGACATCCACCAGCAGGGGACTCCAGCTCCAGTCGGTATAGGCGACGCCCGCGAGGCGGGCGATTTCACTGAAGACGACGTCGCCGTCATCGGTGAGGCCGTCGTGCAGCTGCAGGGTATTCATTTCATAGTCGTGCCGGAATCCGCGGTGCGCGAGAGCGAGGATGTTCGCGTGCGTCAGGAACAGGCTGATCCGCTTCCGGTCGGACCAGGCCGGCGGCATCATGTCCACCTGCAGGATGTCGGGGCGGCCGTCGTTGTTGAAGTCGGCGATGTCGACGCCCATGCCCGCGTAACTCGCGTGCTTCAGCCAGGCGCCGGCCTTGTCGCGAAACGTGCCGTCCCCCTGGTTCACGTACAGGACGTCGTTGGGCGTGATGTCGTTGGAGACGTAGATGTCCGGCCAGTCATCGCCGTCGATGTCGGCGATCGCGACGCCCAGCCCGAAGCCGACGTCGCGCACAATGCCGGCCTGCCGGGAGACGTTGGTGAACGACCCGTCGCCGCTGTTGCGATAGAGCTGGTTGTAGCTGTCCGGCGTGGAGCCGCGCTCGCCCGAGGGGAGGCGCGCCACCTGGCCGCGGACGAAGTCCTTGGGGGAGTTGTTGAGCAGAAAGAGGTCGAGATCCCCGTCCCGATCGTAATCGAGGAATGCCGCGTGCGTCGTGAATCCGGCGTCGGCGATGCCGTATTGCGCGGCCGCTTCGGTAAAGGTACGGTTCCGGTTGTTGACGAACAGCAGGTTGGCGCGCTGCGCCGGCGTGGACCACTCGGGTCCGGACACGGACACGTAGACGTCGAGCCAACCGTCGGCGTTGAGGTCGACCATGGTCACCCCGGTGGCCCAGACGTCCGTGCGGACGCCGGCCGGCTCGGTGATGTCGTCGAACCGCATGTTGCCCGTGTTCCGATACAGACGGCTGGAGACCATGTTGCCGGCGAAGAACAGGTCCACCAGACCATCGTTGTCGATATCGCCGGCGCCGACTCCCGCGCCGTTGTAGATGTAGACATCCGTCAGCGCGTTGAGGGAGTCGCTGGTGACGATGGTATTGGCGAAGGTGATGCCCGTCCGGTCCGCGGTCAGGCGCGAGAAGCGCGCGGGTCCATCAGCGTCCGCCCCGCAGCCTTGCAGGCCGAGCAGCACCAGGACGAACGCCGGCAAAGGGCGACGGATCATGAGGCGGAGAAAGGTAACGGGCGTATTGACACCCCGCGATTGTGCGGCTGGCGCATGACGCGCGAGGCCGAGCGGTTCACCATCGCGGGACGGGAGGTGGCGATCACCAACCCCGCCAAAGTGCTGTTTCCCCGGCCGCGGCACACCAAACTCGACCTGGTGCGCTACTACCTCGCGATGGCGGAGGGGGCGCTGCGCGGGGCGGGAGGGCGGCCCAACGTGCTGGTGCGCTATCCCAACGGCATCGGCGGCGAGTTCTTCTACCAGAAGCGCGCGCCGACGTCGCGCCCTCCGTGGATCGAGGTCGTGACGATCCGGTTTCCGTCGGGCCGCACGGCGGACGAGGTGGTGCCGCGCGACGCCGCGGCTCTCGCCTGGCTCGCCAATCTCGCCTGCCTCGAGCTGCACCCGCACCCCGTGCGCGCCGAGGACCTCGAGCATCCGGACGAGCTGCGCGTGGACCTCGACCCGGTGCCCGGCATCAAGTGGCCGCAGGTGCGCGCCGTGGCCCGCGTGGTTGAAGCGACGCTTGCCGACGTCGGGCTCATCGGCTGGCCCAAGACGTCCGGCAAGCGCGGGCTGCACGTGGCCGTGCGGATCGAGCCGCGGTGGAGCTTCACGGACGTGCGGCGCGCGGCGCTGGCCCTGGCCCGCGAGGTCGAGCGCCGGGTCCCGCGGCTCGCCACCAGCAAGTGGTGGAAAGAGGAACGGCACGGCGTCTTCGTGGATTACAACCAGAACGCCAAGGACCGCACGGTGGCCTCGGCGTACTCGGTGCGGCCCACGCCGGATGCGCGCGTCTCGGCGCCGCTCGCCTGGGACGAGGTGGATGCCGCCGCGCCCGGCGACTTCACGCTGCGGACGATGCCGCGCCGCTTTGTCGAGCTGGGCGACCGGCACGCCGGGATCGATGAGCGGCCCGGGTCGCTCGAGCGGCTGCTCGAGCACGCGGCGCGCGACGAGCGCGCCGGCCTGGCGGACGCGCCGTGGCCGCCGCACTACGAGAAGCAGCCGGGCGAGCCGCCGCGGGTGCAGCCGTCCCGCGCTAGGAAGCGAACACCTTCTCGAGCTCGAAAGCGGGGGTGACCTCGAGCTGGTCGTAGCGGCAGTCGCGCGGCTGCTTGTCGGGCCGCCAGCGCAGAAACACCGCGGCGTGCCGGAACCGGGTCCCCTGCAGATGGTCGTACTTCACCTCGCAGACGCGCTCGATCCGCAGCGGCTCCCATGACAGGTCCTTGCCGGCGCTCCAGCGGCTCTGCGCGCCGGGCATGCGGCTGCTCTCCGCGGCGGCCCCCGCCCACTCGCGCCACGGATGGTCGGCCAGCGCGTTCTTGCGCAGCGGGGCGAGCGCGCGGGCCAGCTGGCGGCGCAGCGCCATCGTAAACGCCGACGTCACGCCCACGTGCTGCAGCACGCCGCGATCGTCGTACAGGCCCAGCAGCAGTGAGCCCACCGCGTCCCGGCCGCTCTTGTGCCAGCGGAAGCCGCCCACGACGCAGTCGGCCGTGCGCGCGTGCTTCACCTTGATCATCGCGCGCTTGCCCGGCTGATAGGGCGCCGCCGCGACCTTGGCGATCACGCCGTCCAGGCCGGCGCCCTCGAAGCGCTGCAGCCAGTCCTCGGCGAGCGCGTGCTCCTCGGTCAGCGGCGTGAGATGGATCGGCCGCTGGATCTTCGCGAGCAGCGCGGCGAGCCGCTCGCGGCGCTCGCGCTGCGGGCGGTCCCGGATGTCGCGCCCCCTCGCGGCGAGCAGGTCGAACGCCACGAAGGACACCGGGATCTCGCGCGCGAGCTTCGCGACGCGCGAGGCCGCGGGATGGAGGCGCATCTGCAGCGCCTCGAAATCGAGGCCGCGCGGCGACGGCATCACGATCTCGCCGTCCACCACGCACCCCGCCGGGAGCTGCGCGAGCACCGTGTCGTGCAGCTCGGGGAAATAGCGGTCCAGCGGCCGCAGGTCGCGGCTCTGGATGAAGACGTCGCGATCGCCGCGGAACACGATGGCGCGAAATCCATCCCACTTGGGCTCGTAGAGAAAGGCGCCGCGTTCGCCGGCGGGGATCCGGTCGGCGAGCTTCGCCAGCATCGGCGGGATCGGCGGCGCGATGGCGTACGTGGCGGGCATTGAGGATCGTAACGATACACCGATATTTTTCGGAGAGTTAATCCCGGTTGCCATGCCGGAACCCGCGTGGCCGGGCGAGTGTCTCAGGGACATGGCAGCCGTTCCATCACGGACCAGAGTCGCTTGGGGCTTACGCGCGGGCCCCCGCGCGGTGTAGCCGTGCGTATCGCGCAGGTCGCGCCGCTGTACGAAAGTGTGCCGCCCAGGTACTACGGCGGCACCGAGCGCGTGATCTCCTACCTGACCGAAGAGCTGGTGCGCCTGGGCCACGAGGTGACGCTGTTCGCGAGCGGCGACTCGGTCACCAGCGCGCGGCTCGAACCGGTCGCGCCCCGATCGCTGCGCCTCGACGCACGCTGCGTGGACCAGTTCGCCCATCACGTGCTGCTGCTCGAGAGGGTGTTTCAGCAGGCGGATGCCTTCGACGTCGTGCACTTCCACATCGACTACCTGCATTTTCCGCTGTCGCGCCGCCGCCGCCTCCACCATATCACGACCCTGCACGGCAGGCTCGACATCCCCGATCTCTTGCCGCTGTACCGCGAATTCCCCGACATGCCCGTAGTCTCGATCTCCAACGCGCAACGCGCTCCGCTCCCCAACGCCAACTGGCAGGCCACCGTCTATCACGGTCTGCCGGCCGATCTGTACCGCCTGTCGACCCAGCCCGGGCGCTACCTGGCGTTTCTCGGCCGGATCTCTCCGGAGAAGCGCGTGGACCGGGCGATCGCGATCGCCCGGACCGTCGGGATGCCGCTCAAAATCGCGGCCAAGGTGGACGAGGTGGACCGGCAGTACTTCGAGAGCGCGGTGCGGCCGCTGCTCGACCACGCGCTGGTCGAATACGTGGGCGAGATCGGCGAGCACGAGAAGGAGGCGTTCCTGGGCCAGGCGCACGCCTTCCTCTTTCCCATCGACTGGCCCGAGCCGTTCGGCCTCGTCATGATCGAGGCGATGGCCTGTGGGACCCCGGTCATCGCCTACCGCGGCGGGTCGGTCGGCGAGCTGCTGGACGAGGGACGCACCGGCTTCGTCGTGGACAGTCTCGAGGACGCGGCTCAAGTGGTGGGCCGGGTCTCGGGCCTCAGCCGCGCCGAATGCCGCGCGGTCTTCGAGAAGCGGTTCACCGCGCGCCGCATGGCGCGCGACTACCTGCGCGTGTACGACCGGCTGCCGGTGCGGAAGGCTGCGTGACCGCGGGCGAGATCATTCGCGTCAGCGACCACTACTACATCCTCTCGACCTCCGCCCGGGTGGACGACCGCACCCGCGTGCTCAAGCACGGCGACACGTTCGCCGTGTTCGACCGCTTCGGCGACATCGAGGACCTGGGCAAGGGGCTGCGGCCCTTCGGCCTGTATCACCACGATACGCGGTTCCTGTCGCGGCTCGCCCTGCGCCTCGGCGGCGAGCGCCCGCTGCTGCTCAGCTCGATGGTGAAGCGCGACAACGCGCTGCTGGCGGTCGATCTCACCAACCCCGACATCCCGCTGGACGGCGACCGCGTCATCCCCCGCGGCACGGTGCACCTGTATCGCTCCAAGATTCTGTGGGAGGCGACCTGTTACGACTGCGTGCGGGTGCACAACTACGCGTCCGCGGCCGTGGACTTGTCGTTCGGTCTGGAGTTCGACGCGGACTTCGTCGATCTGTTCGAGGTACGCGGCGCGGAGCGGGCGCGCCGCGGCGAGCGCTGCCCGCCCGTGGTGACCGCCAACAGCGTCGAGTTCGTCTATGAGGGGCTGGACGGGCGCATCCGCCGCACGATGATCGTGTGCGAGCCGGCGCCGACCGAGCTGCGGGAGGGCGCGGCACGCTTCGAGCTGCGGCTCGCGTCGCGCGCCGAGTTTGCCTGCTGCGTGGCGATCCGCTGCGAGCCGGGCGGCGAGCGCGGCACGGATGGCCGGGGCGGACGCGGGGCGGACGTCGCGCGGCTGGTGCCGGCCTATGAGGAGGCGGCGGCGCGGTCGCAGGCGGCGCTCGCGGCCGCGCAGGCCGGCGAGCCGCGGATCACGACCTCCAGCGCGCGCGTCAACGACTGGATCGATCGCTCGGTGGCCGATCTCCACCTGATGCGCACCGACACGCCGTGGGGCGCGTACCCCTATGCCGGCATCCCCTGGTTCAGCACGGCATTCGGGCGGGACGGGATCATCACGGCGCTGGAATGCCTGTGGGCCAATCCGGCGTTGGCGCGCGGCGTGCTGTCGTTTCTCGCGGCCACCCAGGCGGACCGCGACAACCCCGAGCGGGACGCGCAGCCCGGCAAGATCCTCCACGAGATCCGCCAGGGCGAGATGGCGAACCTCGGCGAGGTGCCCTTCGGGCGCTACTACGGGTCCGTGGACGTGACGCCGCTGTTCGTGATGCTGGCGGGCGCCTATTACGAGCGCACCGGCGATCTCGGGTTCATCCAGACGCTGTGGCCGCACGTGGAGCGCGCGCTGGCGTGGATCGATCGCGACGGCGATCGCGACGGCGACGGCCTGGTCGAGTACGCCCGCCGCTCGCCGCACGGGCTGGTGCATCAGGGATGGAAGGACTCCGACGACGCGGTGTTCCACGCGGATGGGGCGGCGGCCGAGCCGCCGATCGCGCTGTGCGAGGTGCAGGCGTACGTGTACGCGGCGCGCCGCGCGGCCGCCACCCTCGCCCGCACGCTTGGCTATGAGGCCGCGGGGGCGGCCCTCAGCGAACAGGCGGAGGCGCTGCGCCGCGCGTACGAGGACACGTTCTGGCTCGACGACCTCGGGACGTACGCGCTGGCGCTCGACGGCGCCAAGCGGCTGTGCCGGGTGCGCACGTCGAACGCCGGACACGGGCTGTTCACCGGCATCGTGGACCCCGAGCGCGCCCGGCGGCTCGCCGCGACGCTCGCTGAGGAGTCGTCGTTTTCCGGGTGGGGGATTCGCAGCGTCGCGGCGACGGAGGCGCGCTACAACCCCATGTCGTACCACAACGGCTCGATCTGGCCGCACGACAACGCGCTGGTGGCGGCCGGCCTGGCGCGCTACGGATTCCGGGAGGCCGCCGCGCGGATCTTCACGGGTCTGTTCGACGCCAGCACGTTCTTCGATCTGCACCGGATGCCGGAGCTGTTTTGCGGATTCCACCGGCGCCCCGATGAGAGCCCCACGGCGTATCCGGTCTCGTGCTCGCCGCAGGCGTGGGCGGCCGGCGCCGTCTTCCTGCTGCTCCAGGCGTGCCTCGGACTCGAGGTCCGGGGCGTCGAGCAGCGGGTGCTGTTCACCCGTCCCCATCTGCCCGACTTTCTCCAGGAGATCGAAATCCGGGGGCTGCGCGTCCGCGACGCCCGGGTCGACCTCGTCCTGATCCGCCAGGACCGGGACGTGGCGGTCAACGTGGTGCGGCGCGACGGCCCGGTCGACGTCGTGGTCTGGAAGTAGCTGCGGCGCCATATTCCGGCTCTTGGCGGCGTTTCCCGCTGTTCTCCAGACGGCGCGGCTCGAGATTCGCGCCCCCGATCCCGCCGCGGCCACGCTCGTGAACGCGGCCATCCGCGAATCGTACGATGCGCTGCACGCGTGGCTGCCGTGGGCCGACCACGTGCCGGACGTCGCGGAGACGCGCGAGCACCTGGCGCGCGCCCAGGCGGCGTTCGCGGCGGGCACGGACCACGCGCTGCTGATCTGGCAACGCAGCGGCGCGTTCGTGGGCGCGATCGGGCTGCACGACCGCCTGGGCGACGCGGCGCGCCGCGAGATCGGCTACTGGATTCGCACGAGCGCCGCGGGACGGGGCTACGCCAGCGAGGCGGTGCGGGCCGTGAGCGCGGCCGGCTTCGCGACGCTCGCGATCGACGCGATCGAGATTCATACCGCGGCGCGCAACGTCGCGAGCCGGCGCGTCGCCGAGCGAGCGGGCTTCGCGCTGCGCCGATCCGCGGACGAGCGATTGGTGTTCGAACGCCGCCGGGAAGGGCCTGCGCCCTTCACGCCGGAGTCCTAACCCCCATATTTCGGGACATGTCGAGCACACCCGTCGACGTTCCCGAACGGCTCCGCCCGCTCCTGGATCTGTCCCGAAATCTCTGGTGGAGCTGGCAGCCCGACGCGCGCGAGCTGTTCCGGCGCATCGATCGCCGGCTGTGGGAGGGAACGCGCCACAACCCCGTCGAATTCCTGCGCCAGGTGCCCCTGGAGCGGCTGCAGCGGCAGGTCGCCGATCCCCAGTTCCTCGCGCAGTTCGACGCGGTGGTCGGGCGGTTCGCCCGCCTGGCGCACGGCGACACGACGTGGTTCGCGCAGCGCCATCCCGACGTCGTGAGCACCGGCCGGCCCATCGCCTACTTTTCGGCGGAGTTCGCGCTACATCGCTCGATCCCGGTGTATTCGGGCGGCCTGGGCGTGCTCGCGGGCGATCTGTGCAAGGAGGCCTCGGACCTCGGCGTGCCGCTGGTCGGTATCGGCCTGTTCTACCACAAGGGTTACTTCGACCAACGCGTCGGTGTGGACGGCTGGCAGCGCGACTCCGACGACCCGGTGGATACCGGGGCCAGTCCGCTCACGCGCATCACGACGCCCCAGGGCGACCCCACGCTCGTGCGGATCCGCACGTCCGGTCGCGACGTACACATCGGCGCCTGGCGCGTGATGGTCGGACGGGTGCCGATCTATCTGCTGGACACCGACCTCGAGGCCAACGATCCGGCCGACCGCGACCTGGCCGCACGGCTGTACACGGTGGCCACCGAGCTGCGACTGCGGCAGGAGTGGGTACTCGGCGTGGGGGGCGTCCGCCTGCTGCGCGCACTGGGGATCGAGCCCGCGGTGTGGCACGCGAACGAGGGGCACGCCGCCTTCCTGTTCGTCGAACGCGTGCGCGAGCTGACGGCCGCGGGCGTGCCGGTGAGTGAGGCCGAACGGCGGGTGCGTGCGACCAGCGTCTTCACGACCCACACGCCCGTGCCCGCGGGTCACGATTCTTTCACGATGGCGGAGATCGAGCACGTCGCCGGACCGTTCTGGGAAGGGATGGGTATCACCCGCCAACATTTTGCCGGGCTGGGCGGTTTTCACCCCGGCGACGAGCGCTACCACATGACCCTGCTCGCCCTGCGGTTGGCCGGCCGGGTCAATGGCGTGTCCGCGCGCCACGGCGAGGAGTCCCGCCGCATCTGGCGCGAGATCTGGCCGGACCGCTCCGCGGCCGAGGTCCCGATCGGCCATGTGACCAACGGGGTCCACCTCGGCACCTGGATGGGACGGGCCATGCGCGAGCTGCTCGCGCAGGTCGTCCCCGACTGGGAAGCGCGGGCCGACGATCCGGCCGTCTGGCGCGCCGCGCTGACGCTCGACGACCAACAACTCTGGGCGGCACACGAGGGGCTGCGACAGCTGCTCCACAACTACATTCGCGAGGAGGCTCGCCACCGGTGGCGCGATCATTGGAAGGATCCCGCGAAGCTCGCCGGCGCCGGTGCGCTCCTCAGCCCCAACGTCCTCACCATCGGATTCGCCCGGCGCTTCGCCACGTACAAGCGCGCCGACCTGCTGCTTCGCGATCTCGATCGCCTGCGGCGCCTGGTGACCAACTCCCGGCGCCCGGTGCAGATCATCTTCGCCGGCAAGGCCCATCCGGCCGACGATCCCGGCAAGCACGTGCTCCAGCAGGTCTACACCGCGGCGCAGGACCCGAGCTTCGAGGGGCGGATCGCCTTTCTCGAGGACTACGATCTGCACCTCGCGCAGCGCCTGGTGCAGGGTGTGGACGTCTGGCTCAACCTGCCGCGCCCGCCGCTCGAGGCGTGCGGCACGAGCGGTATGAAAGCGGCGCTGAACGGCGTGCCCCAGATCAGCACGCTCGACGGCTGGTGGGCCGAGGGCTACACCGGCGACAACGGCTGGGTGCTTCCCCCGCCGCCGCCGGACGCGGACGTCGACGCGTGGGATCTGGAGCACGTCTTCCGCTTGCTGGAGGACGATGTCGTGCCGCGATTCTATCGGCGCCCGCAGTGGAACCGCGTCTCGGCGGATTGGGCCCGCGTGATGAAGCATGCGATCGCGGTGGCGGGCGAGCGCTTCACGACACGGCGCATGCTCCAGCAGTACGTCGCGGACTACTATCTGCCGGCGGCCCGGGGCGAGCCGGCGCCCGGCGACCTTGCCGCCGCGCCGGCATGAGGATGCGGTGATGCCGCGGCGTGTGCTGCACTTGACGGCGGAGCTGTGGCCCTATGCGCGCACCGGCGGCCTGGGGCAGGCGGTCGCGGGGCTCGCCGCGCATCAGGCGGCGAGCGGCACCGACACGAACATCCTGCTGCCGCTGTATCGCGAAGCGCGCGAACACGCCGGCGCGCTCGAGCCGGTGGGCGAGCCGTTCACGGTGACGCTGGGGGGGCGGCGCGAGGAGCTGCGGTGCTGGCGGCGCTCGGGCGGTGAGCTGCCGCGCGTCCTGTTCCTCGATCATCCCCCGTCGTTCGACCGGGCCGGGATCTACGGCGACGACGGCGCCGACTATCCCGACAACCACCGGCGCTTCGCGCTGTTCGCCCTCGGCGGCCTCGAGGTGCTGCGCCTGATCGGCGGCGTGGACGGCAGCATGGTCCTGCACGCGCACGACTGGCACGCCGCCCTGGCGCCCGTATTCCTGCGCCGCGTGTGCGCGGACCGCGCCGATCTGCGAGCGATCCCCTGCGTGGTGACCGTGCACAACGGCGGCTTTCAGGGCGTGTTCCCGCCGCCGACGCGCGCGGAGCTCGGGTTGCCGGCCGACCTCTGGTCGCTCGACTACATGGAGTGGTACGGGCGCCTGAACCTTCTGAAGGGCGGGCTGGTGTTCGCGGATATGGTGACCACCGTGAGCCCGACTCACGCGCTCGAGCTGCTCACCGAGGTCGGCGGCTTCGGCCTGCATTACGTATTCCAGAACCTGGGCGACCGGCTGGTCGGGATCCGCAATGGCATCGACGTCTGCGAGTGGGATCCCAGCCGCGACGAGGCCATCGCGGCGCGGTACGACCCGGACGATCTGGCCGGCAAGGTGCGCTGCAAGGCCGCGCTGCAGGACGCCTGGGGGCTGCCGCAGCAGGCCGATACGCCGGTCTTCGCGATGAGCGCCCGGCTCGTGGCCCAGAAGGGCATGGATCAGATCGTGGCGTCGCGCTCGCTGCGCGCGGTGGACGGGCAGTTCGTGTTCCTGGGATCGGGCGAGGCGCAGTTCGAGGACGCCCTGCGCGACCTGGCGGCGCGCTACCCCGACCGCGTGGCGGTCAATACCGCGTTCACCGACGCGCGCGAGCATCGCCTGCTCGCCGGCGCCGACTTCCTCGTGATGCCGTCGCTGTACGAGCCGTGCGGGCTGACGCAGATGCGCGCCCAGCGCTACGGCGCGCTGCCGCTGGCGCGCCGCGTGGGCGGCCTGGCGGATACCATCGCAGACGGCGAGACCGGCATCCTCTACGAGGCCTACAGCCCGGCGGCCTTCGACGCGGCGGTGCAGCGGGCGGTGCGGCTGTACGAAGACCGGCCGCTCTACCTCCAGC
>JBOHSP010000029.1:0-2498 GCA_050733275.1 Gemmatimonadales bacterium | reverse complement strand
GGCCGGCGCCGCCTGCGCGGCCGGCTGCGGCGCGACCGGCGCCGGCCCGCCCGAGACGCGGATCTCCACGTGACTCGTCCGCTTGAGGATCGGCGTGGCGCGGCCCATCGCAGCGGCCGTGAACCGCTTCAGCGTCGTGCCTTCGTTCACGACCGCGTAGCTGACGCGCAGGACGTCCGCGTCGAACGCCGCGTTCTCGCGCTGCGCCGCCTGCTGCGCGTTCGCCACGGCCGACTTCAGTACTTTGCGGATCTGCCTCGCGGCGCGCTTCTTCGAGAAGCGCAGGATCGCGTCCGCCTCCGGCACCGCCCGGCCCCGGATCAGATCGATGACGAGACGCATCTTGCGCGGCGACTGGCGCACGGCGTACTGGATCGCTCGGGCTTCCATCGTCACGTCTTCGGCGCCTGGGCGGGGGCGGCCTCACCCTCCCGCTCGGCGGCGGACCCCTTGGCGCTGTGGCCGCGGAACAGCCGCGTGGCCGCGAACTCCCCCAGCTTGTGCCCCACCATGTTCTCGGTCACGTACACGGGAATGAACTTGTTCCCGTTGTGCACCGCGAGGGTGTGGCCCACGAAATCGGGCGTGATGGTGCTGCGCCGCGACCACGTCTTGAACACTTTCTTTTCGTTCCGCTCGTTGAGGGCGCGAATCTTGACGAGGAGCGATTCCTCGACGTACGGCCCTTTCTTGACGCTGCGTCCCATCCTACACCTCGCGCATCACTGGGTAGCCTTCCCTCTCTTGCGTCCTCTCACGATCAGCTTGGTCGAGCGCTTCTTTTTATGCCGCGTCTTCTTGCCCTCGACCTTGCCCCAGGGCGAACTCGGCGGCCGCCCACCCGACGACTTGCCCTCGCCGCCGCCCAGCGGGTGGTCCACCGGATTCATCGCGACGCCGCGCACCCGCGGCATGCGCCCCAACCAGCGGCTCTTCCCCGCCTTGCCCACCGAGAGCAGCTCGTGCTCGGCATTGCCGACTTCGCCGACCGTGGCGAAGCACTCGCCCCGCACCAGGCGCATCTCGCTGGAGCGCAGCCGCAAGGTGACATAGTTGCCTTCCTTGGCCACGACCTGCGCGCTGGTGCCGGCACCGCGGCACAGCTGCCCGCCGCGCCCGATCTTGAGCTCGACGTTGTGCACGGCCGTCCCCAGGGGGATCTCGAACAGCGGCATCGCGTTCCCGATGCGGATGTCGGCGCCCGGACCCGACACGACGGTGTCGCCCACGCTCAGTCCCTTGGGGCCGAGGATGTAGCGCTTCTCGCCGTCGGCGTAGTGCAGCAGCGCGATGCGCGCGGTCCGGTTGGGATCGTACTCGATCGCCGCCACGCGGGCCGGAATTGCCGCCTTGTCCCGCCGGAAGTCGATGCGGCGATACTGGCGCTTGTGGCCGCCGCCCTGCCAGCGGGTCGTGATGTGGCCCTTGTTGTTGCGCCCCCCGGTCCGCTTCAGCGGCTCGAGCAGCGACTTCTCGGGGTCGGTCTTCGTGACCTCGGTGAAGTCCGAGACCGAGCGGAACCGCGTGCCCGGCGTCATCGGCCGAAACTGTCGAATGCCCATGCTAGCCCTCGAACACCTCGATCGCGTCGCCCTCTTTGAGGGTCACGATCGCCTTTTTCCACGCCGCGCGCCGTCCGGCGTAGCGCCCGTAGGTCCGGCGCTTGGCCCGCACCACCATGGTGCGCACTCCGGTGACCGACACCTTGAACAGATTCTCGATTGCTGCCCGGATCTGCGGCTTGCTCGCGTCCCTGTGCACGCGAAACGCGTATTCCTTGCGCGCGCCGTAGGCCGCCGAGGACTTCTCGGTCACCACCGGCCGCACGATCACCTCGTGCAGGTCAGGCATCGGCGCCCTCCCCCTCTCCCGCCTGCGCCGCACCGCTCTCGAACGCGCCCAGCTCGACGATCACGGTCTCGGCCCACAGGATCTCGTACGCCGACGCGTCGGCAAATCGCGTCACGCGCACGCCCGGGATGTTGCGGCCCGAGAGGTAGACGTGGTGCGCGCGCGCCGCCTCTCCCGCGGTGAGCACCAGCACCTTCTTCTCCGCGGCGCCGAGCTTGGCGAGCAACGCCACGAGGTCCCGGGTCCGGGGCTTCTCGTAGCCCAGCGGATCCACGACCAGCAGCGCCCCCTCGCGCGCTCGCGCGTTGAGCGCGGACTTCTTCGCGAGCTGGCGCATCTTCTTCGGGATCCCCAGCCGGTAGCCGCGCGGGTGGGGCCCGTGAGCGATGCCGCCGTGGCGCCAATGGGGTGCGCGGGTGGAGCCCTGACGCGCCCGCCCGGTTCCCTTCTGGCGCCACGGCTTCTGATTGCCGCCCGAGACCTCGGTGCGGGTCTTGGTGTCGCTCGTCCCCTGGCGCTGGTTGGACAGGAACGTGATGACGGCGCGATGCAGCACGTCCTCGTTCACCGTTCCATCGAACAACGCCGCGGGCAGCGCGACGGCCTTCTTGCTGGCGCCCGCCGCCGAATAGTGAGGAGCTTCAATC
>JBOHSP010000028.1:0-4798 GCA_050733275.1 Gemmatimonadales bacterium | reverse complement strand
AGAGGGGACTGCGCACGCTGGTCACGGCGCTCGAACCGGCGCTCGTAATTGCGTTCGGTGGCTTGGTCGCATTTACGGCCGCGGCGCTCCTGCAAGCGGTGTACTCGTTGAGGCCCGGTTACTAAATGCGTGCGCCGTGCGCTGTGCGCCGTGCGCAGGGGGTCACGCTCGTCGAGCTAATTGTTGTACTGGCGATCGTTGGCCTGATCTTGGGTGTGAGCGGCCTGGCGTTGGGATCGTTGAGGTCCACGCCTCAGTCGCAGCGGATCATCGAGATCCGCCAAGCTAGGTTCGAGGCAATTCATTCCGGCGCACCGCGGACGGCGCACGGCGCACGCTTTTTACCAGACGGTCGCGTCATCGGTGCGGACGTCGATCCGCTGACCGGAGTGCCGCATGCGAAATGATCGTGGCGCCGTGCTGCTCGAAGTTCTGGTCGCGCTGGTTGTGCTCGCCACTGCCGGAATCGCATTCGCGGAGGTCGTGGGTGCTGGTGTGCGCGGCGAGCGCGATGCGCGCCAACGCGAGCAGACGCTGGCGGCCGAGGAACGGGTGCTGGCCGCGCTCACGCTCCTTACGCGCAACGAGCTCGATCAGCGCATCGGGCGTCGCCCGATCGGCGAGTTCATCGCCGACATTCAGCGGCCAGAGCCCACGCTCTACCGCGTTGCCCTTCTCCAGGCGGCGTCGCCGCAGGTGGAGGACCTGGTGACGGTGGTCTATCGGCGCGACCAACCTCAGGAGGCGCGGTGAGCCCCGGGGGCGACACGCTGAAGCGTGACCCCGGCACGGCGCTACGCGAACGCGTAGTGGTTCACCGGGCCCACGCTTCAGCGTGTGGACCCCACGGCTTCACGTTGATCGAGATCCTCGTGGCGCTCACCATTGCGTCGCTCGTCGTCGCTGCCGCGCACCGGATCTTCAGCGGCGTGGCCGACGGTGCCAAGAGCATCGGCGTGGCGCGCGAAGAGCTGGACCGCAGCGCAAACGCCCGCCGCTGGCTCAAGGCGACATTCCTCTCGCTCGAGCCGCCGTTTGAGGGACGAGCCGACCGCGTGTCGTTCACCGCCTGGCAGCTCGGCGCCGGCGGTTGGCTCGAGCCGCACCCGATTGAGTTACGGCGAGAGGGTGACCGGCTCACCGCGCACCGCACCGCCGCACCCCTCGTGCTGTTCGAGGGCGTAGGCGACCTGGCGTTCGACTACCTGCTCGATCCCGGCGCAAACAGCAAGTGGGTGCGCGAATGGATCTCGCCCGTCAGCGCGCCGCTCGCCGTGCGCCTGCGGCTGGGACGGGGGACGGGGGAGGGGAGACGGGTGGATACCCTGCTCTTCTTGGTAAAGGAACGCGGATGAACCGGCGGGGATTCGCCTTGCTCGCGGTCCTATGGGTGCTCACGGCGCTGACGGCCTTGACGGGCGCGGGGCTGGTCGTAGCGCGGCTCGGTTCCGAAACGACGCGGAATCGCGTGCTGCTCGCGCGGGCCGAATGGGCCCGCGAGGCGTGCGGTGAGATTCTCCTCGCGCGGTTCGCCGCCGATCCTGCCACGCGGCACATCACCACCACCGACCTGGGTCGCGGCACATGGTGCCGGGCGACGGTGAACGACCCCGCCGCCAGGCTCAATGTGAACACGGCTGAGCATGGCGTTGTCGCGCAGCTGTTCCGCGCGCTCGGCGTGTCACTCGCAGTCGCCGAGTCTGTGACGGCATCGCGGCGGCGCGGCACGATCTACGATCTCCGCCAAGTAGAGGGAATGGATTCGACGCTCGCCGCACGGCTGGCGCCGTTTGTGACGACGCGCGGGCCGGGGGCGGTAAACGTGAACGCGGCCCGCCAGGAGGTCCTGATGCTGTTGCCGGGGATGACGGAAGAAGGCGCCGCGCTCTTGATCAGCCGGCGCTCCACCCGTCGTTTCAGAAGCGTGGACGAATTCGCGGGTGCGCTGTCGCGTTCGTCGCGCGCGCGGCTGCTCAAGAGCTACGCCGATTTCGTCCGCGGTACGGTGTTCGACCCGCCGCAGCTGATCGCCACGGTCGAGGGTGGCGTGCGCGGCACACCGATTGTAGCGCGGGCGACGCTGACGATGGTGCCCGTGCCAGGCCGTCTCGCCATCATCCGCAGGGAGACCGAGTGAGATTCGCCCGCGCTCCGGTGCTCCACCTGCGCGTCGCCTCGTCGAGCGTTCATGCCGAGGCCAAGCGCGCAGGTGTCGTGATCTGGACGGGTGAGGCGGCGTACGGATCGATTCCGGATCTGGCCGAAGTCGTCGCGAGCCTGGCGGCGGCGCCCGCCGAGCGTTGTCGAAGGCTGCAAGTGACGCTGGAGCGACCGCCCGCGCAGACCCGCACGCTCGTCGATCTGCCGCCCGTTCGCGATCGCGAGCTGGGCGCGCTCGTCGCGAACCAGGCAGGCCGGTTCTTCCGGCGCAACGGCGCGCCCTTGGTCACCGATGCCACCTGGGTCACGACCGGCGGCAAGCGGGTCACGCAGGCGGCGGCGGTGGAGGAGCCGGTCGTCCTCGCCATCGTGGCGGGAGCCGCGGAGGCCGGTCTCATTCTCGAACGGATCGGTGCGGCAGGCACGTCACCGGAGCTGCAGCTCCTGCCGATCGCCGAGCGGGCCGTGCGCGAGCGCGCTGGACGACGGGCTACCGTCCGGCTCGGCATTGCCGTCCTCGCGACGTGGCTGCTGGCCGGTACGGTGTTCGGGGCGCGGCTGATCGTCGAGCAGCGCGAGGTGGAGGCGGAATTGGCGGCGGCCGCTGCGCCGCTGGCGGCGTTGCGCGAGGTGCGGCAGGAGATGCGGTCCGCCGAAGCGATGGTGCAGCAACTGGCCGATGCCCGGCGGTCGCGCGGCGAGGCACTCGCGACGTTGGCGCGCTTGAATGCCGCGCTCCCCGACTCGGCCGTCATCACGTCTTACACGTGGCGCTCGGACGGCTCGGGGATCATCGCCGGCGCCGGCCGGCGCGCCGCGGATGTCCTGGCCGCGTTCGATCGCGGCCGCGCGGTGCCCGATGCACGGGTCAACGGCTCGATCGTGCGCGAAGTCCTGGCGGGCCATCAGTGGGAGCGGTTCACGATCCTGTTCGGGGAGCGCAATCCGTGACGCCTCGCGATCGTCGCGCGTTACTGATTGGTGGCGTTGTCGCTGCCGCCGCGGTGCTCGGTCTCCGCGTATTGCCGTGGGGCGTGAAGCGAACAACCGCCGCGCATGCGCTGCTGAGTGAGCGCGCGCTGCTGCTCGCGCGCACGCGCGGCGAGTTGGCGTCGCTCCCCCAGCTCCGGGATTCCGCCGCCATCCTGACGCGGGCGTTGGTGGCGCTCGCTCCGCACGTCCTCTCGGGGTCCACGCCCGCCGAAGCGGGGGCGGATCTCTCGGGCCGAATGAATCTGGCCACCTCGCGCGCGCCGGCGCGCGTGGACCGAGTCGATCCGTTGCCGGACTCGATCGGGGCCGGACGGTTGGGCCGAGCACGGGTTCATGCCGTCTTCGAGACGGACGTGCGGGGCCTCATCGCGTTCCTCCGCGCGATCGATGCTGGTGACGAAGTCCTCACGCTCGACGAGCTGCACATCGAGGCGCCCGAGCCGGGCGCGCCGGATCGCGGACCGGAGCTGCTCAAGGTCGAAGTGACCATCAGCGGCTGGTACATCCGGGCGCGGGAAACGGGAAAACGGCAAACATGAACACCCGCAGAGTTCAGGCCGCGCTCATCATCATCGGCGTATTAGGGCTGATGGCCGCGTTCCGCGTGATGGCATGGCCGTTGGTTCGCATCGAACTGGCGCCATCGACCGATTCAGTCGGGGGCGCGCCCGCCGCGCACCGGGTGCAGCGCATCGTCGCGGAGTCGATCGCTGCGATCGTCGCTCGCGATCCCTTCCGCATCGGGCGCCTCCCGGCGATCACCGCGTACGACCCTGTGCGGCTCGCTCAGCCCGTCGTGCCGCCGCCGCCGCGTCCCGTTCTGACGCTGGTCGGCGTCGTGGACGGCACCGACGCCTCGGCGGTTGTGGAAGGTCTGCCGGGGGTCGAGGGCTCTCGCGTCGTGCGCGTGGGGGACGTGGTGGCGGGACTCCGGATCAAAGCGATCGCCAACCGTCGCGTCACGATCGTCGGCATGGACACTACCTGGGTGTTGGAGGTGAGGGAGCCATGGAAGCAATGAGGGCGCGGAAAGGCGCACAGAGGCGCAGAACGGCGGGGGTGCTCGGCGCGCTGGCGTTCTCGGCCGGGCTGCTTGCGGCGCAGGATACGGCGGCCGTGCGGTTCGTGAACGACAGCGTCACGGTGCGGTTCGTGGAAACCGATATCCGCGCGGTGATTCAAGCGATTGGTCAGTATCTGTCGAAGTCGGTGCTCGTCGGGCCGATTCAGCCGATGCGGGTTTCCCTCCAGACGCCCGGTCCGGTCGATCGACCGACGCTGCTCGCGCTGCTCCGCGGACTGGTGGAATCCCAGAATCTCGAGTTTGTGGAGGACTCCTCTTTCTATCGTATAGGGCCCAAGCCGGCCGACCGGCCGCTGGGCCGTCCGGCCGCCCGTCCCGACACTACCTCAGTTCAGCTCTTCGTGATCCGGCTGCGGCACGCGCGCGCGGCCGACGTGGCGGCGACGGTGAATCAGCTCTTTGGTGGGAGCGGGGCATTCTCGGGCCAGGGATTCTCGACCGGAACCCTCTCGGAGGAATTGCGCCGAAACGTGGTGCCACCGGCTGGCGCGCGGCCCGACCCATCCGCCCAACCGCCCATCCGCCAATCCGCCCTGTCCGGCGCCGTCACGATCGTGCCCG
>JBOHSP010000027.1:0-2480 GCA_050733275.1 Gemmatimonadales bacterium | reverse complement strand
CGTCAGCGCCGTCCCGCGCGCCGCGCCGGACGCCCGCTCGGCGGCCGCCAGCTCCTGGCGCACGGCGGCGATGCGCGCGGCCGCGAGTGCCTGCGAACGCTCGAGCTGGTCCACATAGGCTCGCGCCAGCGCGAATGTCGCGGGCCAGACGAACTGCGGCTGGCCCTGCGCGTTGAGGTAGTCGAGCTTCACCGTCCGCGCCGCGTCGATCTCGTTCTGCGACAGGAACGGGCTGGGCACGAGCGCGAAGATGTCGAGCCCGCGCGCGATCTCGGAGCTCACGATCACGCCGTTGTACCAGTAGACCGACCAGCTCCCGCCGCTGCGCATCCGGCTCGAGTCCACCGGCCCGCGGTCGAAGAACGCGATCTCGAACGGCCGTGCGGGGTCGGTCCAGTCGAACACCGAGATCCCGCCCTGATACCAGCCCTGCACCATGATCGCGCGTCCGGGAATCGGAATGAGCGAGCCGTTGTGCGCCACGCAGTTCTCGAGCGGCGTCTGCACCACCGGCAGCTTGTAATAGCTGTGGAACTCCATCTTCCGGTTCTCGATCGTGAAGATGGCGTCCGCTCCCCATTCCTTGGGGTCCGTGGCGCGGCACTTGGGCTGCCCGCCGCCGCCCCATTCGTCGGTGAACAGGATCTTGCTGCCGTCGTTGTTGAACGTCGCCGAGTGCCAGTAGGAGAAGTTCGAGTCGCTCACCGCGTCGATGCGGACCGGATTCACCGGATCGCTGATGTCGAGCAGCAGGCCGTAGCCCCCGCACGCGCCGCCGGCCAGGCCGATCGCCGGATACAGCGTGATGTCGTGGCACTGCGTCGGGCCGGGCCGCGGCCCCGCTCCCCGCTCGGCCTCGCGCCGCGCCACCATCGCGTCCAGGGTATCGCGCAGCGCGGCGCTGTCGGCCGCCGTGTGCCCGCTGCCGCCGCGGGCCCGCACCAGGCTGTCGAGCATCTGCCCGGTCATCCGGTCGGGCATGATGCGCGGATGGCCGTCGATCTCGACCACGAACGCGCCCCGCGCCCGCGCCTCCTCCACCGCGCGCAGGTCCTCGGGGGCGAGGCCGTGGCGCGGCGGCTCCGCCAGACCGGAAAAGATCCGCGGCGAGCTGACGATCGCCGCCTGCTCGGGATGCGCCAGCGGCACCCGGATCACCTCGATGCGGAACAGCGCGCTGTTGGGGTCCTCAGTCGGCGCGAGGCCGGAGCAGCCCGGCAGCTCTTCCGCGGGCCGCACGGGCGCCGACCCGGAGACGTAGATGTAGACGTTCTCGTTGTCGTCCGGGTCCACGAGCACCGAGTGCGTGTGCGAGCCGCGGCAGGTCTGGACGTTGGCGACGTACTTGGGATTGCGAATGTCTGTGATGTCGAAGATGCGGATGCCGCGCAGCCGCTCGTGGCTCACGGCCTCCTCGACGCCCTCGGTCCCGCAGTCGAGGCGCCCGCCGAACCCTTCGCCCGACACGAACAGCAGGTTCTTGTAGACGGAGACGTCGCTCTGCGACGCGGGGCAGACGTGCCCGACCGCGAGGGTCGGCCGGCTCGGGTTTGAGATGTCCCACACCTGAATGCCGTTGTAGTTGCCCTGGATCGCGTAATTGTCTTTGAACGCGAGGTCGGAGTTCGTCACGCCGACGAACGCCTCGGGGGGCGGCGTCTTGGACACGAGGCGCAGGTTCCAGATCGCTTCGCCGGCGTCGAACAGCCCCGGCTTGAGGCCGACGCGCGGATCGCGGGCCGGCCGCGCCGTCGCGGCGGTGGAGCGGGCAGTCGTCGCGGCGCCGGGAGCGGCGCCCGAGGAGGCGCAGCCCCAGACCGTCATCAGTCCCGCCGCCAGCGGGAGTAGGGTTCGTGTCGTGCGGATCATTGTGCCGTCATCTCCTCGAGCATCAGCTCCATGCGCTCGATTTCAGTGAGTTGGTCCACCTGGATGTCGGAGGCGAGCTTGAAGACGATGTCGTCCTGGGCCGCGCCCCCTCCCGTGCCGAACAGCTCGTGCACCATGGCGACGGCGCCGCGGTGGTGCTGAATCATATACGTAAGGAATAACCGGTCGAACTCCCGCCCGCGAGCCGCATCCAGCGCCCCCAGCTGCTCGGCGGTCAGCATCCCGGGCATCCGCATCACATACTCCGGCCCGTGATGGACCGTCATCATGGCGCGCCCCGCCGGGACATGGATCTCCGGGACCGGCTGCGCGCGGTCGCGCAGCCACTGCTGCATCGTCGCGATCTCGTCCCGCTGCGCGTTGATGATGCGGGCGCACAGCGTCCGGATGACGGGGCCGGCGTCGTGCGTGGGGGCGAGGCCCGCCATCACCAGCGCCTGCGTGTGGTGGCCGATCATCCCCGTCATGAACCGGACGTCGGCGGGGGTGAAATTCATCCGCGCGCTGTCGACGCGCGCGCGGTAGATCGCCTCGAGCTCGGCCGGGTCGGGCGCGCGCGCGCGGGCGCCTCCGCCGCACGCCGCCAGGAC
>JBOHSP010000026.1:0-5988 GCA_050733275.1 Gemmatimonadales bacterium | reverse complement strand
GTCGAAGGTCGACTCGCTCGCCCGGCCGCAGCCCGCGGCGCCGGACTCCGTGGTCCTCAGCGCCAACGAGATGGCGTCGCTGATCGGCGCCGGGATCGACTGGTCGGTGCGCCGCACCTACGACTCCCTGCGGGTCGAGCTGCTGGAGGGCTCGCTGGCGATTCACGCCCGGCTCGACACCCGCGCGCTGCCGCCCGGCGCGCTGGGGCCGCTCGCGGGGTTCGTGGGCGAGCGCGAGCCGCTGCGGCTGGGCGGCACGGTCGCGATCGAGCGGCCGGGGACGGCGCGCTTCACGGTGCGCGAGATCAGCCTGCGCGGCATCGCGTTTCCCGGTCCCACCGTCAAGTCCATTGCGCGCCAGATGGCGGGGGCCAACGACGAGGGCGCGATTCCGTTCAAGGTGGATCCCGCCGTCCGCGACATCGTGATTCATCCCACCGGCGTCGTGCTGTACCGCCGGGAGCGCCGGTGACGCGACCCCCGGCGTCCGCTGCGGCCGCCCCGCACGAACCGGCTTCCCGGTCCGGTCGCCGTGTCCTGATCGTGGACGACGAGAAGGGGATCCGCGAAGCGCTGCGGCAGGTGCTCGAGTACGAGGAGATCGAGGTGCAGGCGTGCGCGTCGGGGCACGAGGCGGTGCGCGTCTATCCCGACTTCCAGCCGCATCTCGTGTTTCTCGATGTCAAGATGGAGGGGATGGACGGGCTCGAGACGCTCAACCGGCTGCGGGAGCTCGATCCGCGGGCGCAAATCGTCATGATCTCCGGCCACGGCACGATCCAGACCGCCGTCGAGGCGACGCAGCTCGGCGCCTACGACTTCCTGGAGAAGCCGCTCGACACCGATCGCATCCTGCTGACGCTGCGCAACGCGCTCCAGCACGTCGTGCTGGTGAGCGAGAACGTGCGCCTCAAGCAGGAGGTGCACGCCCAGTACGAGATCGTGGGATCGAGCAAGGCGATCCGCCAGCTCATCGGCCTGATCGAGCGGGTGGCGCCCACCCCCGCCCGGGTGCTGATCACCGGCGAGAACGGGACGGGAAAGGAGCTGGTCGCGCGGGCGATTCACACGCTGAGTTCCCGCGCCGCGGGGCCTTTCGTCGAGGTCAACTGCGCCGCGATCCCCACGGAGCTGATCGAGAGCGAGCTGTTCGGACACATGAAGGGCAGCTTCACCGGGGCGTTCGCCGATCGCGCGGGCAAGTTCGAGCTGGCGGACGGCGGCACCCTCTTCCTCGACGAAGTCGCCGACATGAGCCTGTCCGCGCAGGCCAAGGTGCTGCGCGCGCTCCAGGAAGGCGTGATCTCCCGGGTGGGCTCCGGGAAGGCGCTGCCGGTGGACGTCCGGGTCATCGCGGCGACCAACAAGCGGCTGGAGGACGAGATCCGGGAGAACCGGTTCCGCGACGATCTGCTGTATCGGCTGAACGTGGTGCCGATCCACGTGCCGCCGCTGCGTGAGCGCCGCGCCGACATCCCACAGCTCGTCGCGCACTTCACGGCCGAGCTCACCCGGCGGGGCGGCCTGCCGGGCAAGGAGATCGAGCCGGCCGCCCTGCAACGGCTGACCGCGCACGACTGGCCCGGCAACATCCGGGAGCTCAAGAACGCGGTGGAGCGGCTGCTCATCCTCGCGCCGGGCGGGTCGATCACCGAAGCGGATGTCGTGAGACTGATCGGGAAGGGCGACGGGGTAAGCGGGAAGGGTCCTGCGGCGCGCCCCGGCGAAGGGCCCGACTGGATGCGCGCGGCGACGTTCGAGGAGTTCAAGCAGGCGGCGGAGCGCGCGTTCCTCCTCGAGAAGCTGCAGGAGCACGATTGGAACGTGTCGGAAACGGCGCGCACATTGCAGATGCCGCGCAGCAATCTCTACAAGAAAATCGAGCGGTACGGACTCGCCCGGGAGGCATAGTGGCCGATAAGGAGAAGGAACGGGATTGGGATCGCGAGATGCGGGAGGTGGACAAGCTGCTCGCCAAGCTGCCCGATGCCGACCCGATGCCGGGCCGCGCGGCGCCGCCACGCCCCCCGCAGAGCGGGGTACCGACCGTACTGACGACGCCGGTGCCCGGCGGCCGGGATGTCGCCGCCACATGGCTGCGGCTCACGCTGGCCATGTTGCTCGGCATTGGCATGCTGGTGTGGCCCTACACCCATGTGTGCGGCGCCAAGCTGTTTCTCTACATGCTCGGGATCATCATGCTCATCGTGGCCGGCGTATGGGCCGCGCTGGCGTCGTGGCGGGCCCGGCAGGGGTGGGCGCATCTCCTCGCGCTGCTGGCCGTCTGGTGGGGACTCTCATTGATGGGCGCGGTCGTGCTGCCGCGCGTGGGCTATGCCGGACAACAGGGTATCTGGTTCTGTCCTGAGCCTCCGACGCAACTGGCTCCCACGCCAAACTGACAACCGATGACCGGCGACCGATGACCGAAACGTTCAAGAACTTCATCGCGGGTGAGTGGGTCGCCCCGTCCACGGGGGACTATTCCGAGAATCGCAACCCCGCCGACTGGAACGACGTGATCGGCCGGTTCCCGCGCTCCGGGCCGGACGACCTCACGCGCGCCGTTGCGTCGGCGCAGCGCGGCTTCGCGCAGTGGTCGCGCACGCCGGCGCCGCTGCGCGGGCAGGTGCTGCAGCGCGTCGGGGAGTTGCTGGTCGAACGCAAGGAAGCGATCGCGCGCGCGATGACGCGGGAGATGGGGAAGGTGCTGGCCGAGACGCGCGGCGACGTGCAGGAGGGGATCGACACCGCGTTCTACGCGGCCACGGAAGGGCGGCGCCTGTTCGGCCGTGTGGCGCCGTCGGAACTGCGCAACAAGTGGGCGATGAGTTATCGCCGGCCGATCGGCGTCGCGGGGTTGATCACGCCGTTCAACTTCCCGCTCGCGATTCCCACGTGGAAGATGTTCCCCGCGCTGCTGTGCGGGAACGCCGTGATCTTCAAGCCGGCCGAAGACGTGCCGCATTCGGGTCATTTGCTGGTCGAGGTCCTGCTCGAGGCCGGCGTGCCGCCCGAGGTCGTGCAGCTCGTCCACGGCCAGGGATCGGCCGTCGGCCGGGCCCTGGTGGGGCACCCCGACGTTCCCGTCATCTCGTTCACCGGATCTACGGAGATCGGTTCTCAAATCGGCGAGATCTGTGGCCGGATGCACAAGCGGCTGTCGCTCGAGATGGGCGGCAAGAACGCCATGATCGTGATGGACGACGCCGATCTCGATCTCGCGCTGGACGGTGTGCTGTGGGGCGCGTTCGGGACGACGGGGCAGCGCTGCACCGCCACGAGCCGCCTGATTCTGCACGAGAAGATTCACGACACGTTCGTGCGGATGCTGTGCGACCGCGCACAGGCGCTACGGCTCGGCGCGGGGCTCGACGAGCAGACGGAGGTCGGGCCGTTGATCCACGAGGAGGCGCGGCAGAAGGTCGCCGAGTACGTGGAGATCGGGAAGAAGGAAGGGGCGAGCGTGACGATCGGCGGCCGGATCCCGCAGGGCGACAAGCGGCTCGAATGTGGATGGTTCTACGAGCCCACGGTGCTCGTGGGCGTGCGGCCCGGGATGCGGGTCGAGCAGGAGGAGATCTTCGGCCCGGTGCTGGCGGTGCTCAGAGCCACCGATCTCGCGGATGCAACTCGGATCAACAATGATGTGAAGTACGGGCTATCGAGCTCGTTGTACACGCGCGACGTGAACGGGGCGTTCCGGGCGATGGCGGATCTCGACAACGGGATCACGTACATCAACGCGCCGACGATCGGCGCGGAGGCCCATCTCCCCTTCGGCGGGGTGAAGCAGACCGGCAACGGGCACCGCGAAGGGGGATGGGAGGTGTACGACTTCTACTCCGAGACCAAGGTCGTGTACGTCGATTACTCGGGGACGTTGCAGCGAGCGCAGATCGACACGTACGAAACGTGACCGCTCGACCTCAAGGAGCTGATCCGCAGTAAATCGCACCAGCGGGCAAAAAAATGGTGACGCCCGTCACGTGGCCGATGCTAGCGTCGTGGGATGGAGTACGAATCGGTGGTCGTCGTCCTCGCCACCCGCGGCGCGCCGCTCGCCCGCGACGCCCTCGACACCCTCGCCGGTACGACCGTGACCTGGGTCCGCGTCGAACGGGAGGGGCAGGTGGCGTGTCTCGCCGCCCGCGTGCGTCACGGCGACCCGGTGGCCGCATTCCGACTGCGACTCCGGGAATGGGGAGCGGCGCGCGGATGGGGTGTGACTGTTGCGCCGTGCGTACCGCATCACTAAGATAAGTCACATGCATCACTTGGGGGATCTGGACGCACGAGGCGTCTCCGAGACGCCGCGACCCCTGACTCACCCCCTCCCCGAAGCCCGCCGCTCCACGCTGGCCCGCTGGTTCGACAGCTGGATGCGCTCGCTTGGGATGGCGCTGGTACTCTTCATTATCATCCGGACATTCCTGCTCGAAGCATTTCAGATTCCCTCCGGCAGCATGGAGCGCACGCTGCTGGCCGGGGATTTTCTATTCGTCAACAAGGCCGTGTACGGCGCGCAGATCCCGGGCACCAATGCCCGGCTGCCGGGCTTCGAGACGCCGCAGCGCGGCGACGTCATCGTGTTCGCGTATCCCAAGGACCCGACGTTGAGCTATGTGAAGCGCGTGATCGGCGGGCCCGGGGACATCGTTGAGAGCCGGCTGGGACAGGTGTACGTGAACGGCGTCGCCCTGGAGGAGCCGTACGTGCAGCGCATGGATCCGCTGCATGACGGCTTCGACCCCCAGTTCAACTGGCAGCGCGCCCACCTGGTGAACCGCACACCGGACCAGCGCCGCCGCTATCATCCCACGCGCGACACCTGGGGCCCGCTGCGCGTGCCGCCCCACAAGTATTTCGTGCTCGGCGACAATCGCGACAACTCGGCCGATTCGCGCTACTGGGGGTTTGTGGACGCGAGCGCGGTCAAGGGACGACCGTTGCTCGTGTATTTCAGCTACGACCGGGGCACGCGCGACCCGCTGCCCTGGCTGACGGATATTCGCTGGAGCCGGCTCGGTTCGCTGATTCACTGAGTGGTAGCTTCCTTTTCGGAGAGGAGTGGCCACCCCCGATGCAACTGAACACGGCGAAACGCGCATCCTTCGACGAGGGATCTCTGGACCAGTACCTGCGGGAAATCAGCCAGTATCCTTTGATCACGCGCGAAGAGGAAGTCACCCTCGCGCAGCGCATCAAGCAGGGGGACGCCGAGGCCCTCGATAAGCTCGTCCGCTCCAACCTGCGCTTCGTCGTCTCGGTGGCCAAGAAGTACCAAAATCAGGGCGTCGCGCTGTCGGATCTCATTAACGAAGGCAACCTCGGCCTGATCCGCGCCGCCCACAAGTTCGACGAAACCAAGGGCATCAAATTCATCTCCTACGCGGTGTGGTGGATCCGCCAGGCAATCCTCCAGGCGCTCGCCGAGCAGTCCCGCATCGTGCGCGTGCCGCTCAACCGCGCGGGCACGCTGCACCGCATCGGCAAGCGCTCCTCGGCCCTGCTCCAGGAGCTGGGCCGCGAGCCGACCGTCGAAGAGATCGCCGAGGGGATGGACCTCTCGGAAGAAGAAGTCGCGAAGACGCTCTCGATATCCCAGGCGCATCTCTCGCTCGATGCGCCGCTCACCCCGGGCGAAGACAACAAGCTGCTCGACTACCTCCCCGACACCCAGAACCCCGGCCCCGACGACGAGATCTTCGAACACGCGCTGACCGAGTCGATCGAGTCCGTCCTCGCCACGCTGAAAGAACGCGAGGCGCGCATCCTGCGGCTCTACTTCGGCCTGGAGGGCCAGGAGCCGATGACGCTCGAGGAGATCGGCTCGCAGCTCGGCATCACCCGGGAACGGGTGCGCCAACTCAAAGAAAAAGCGCTGGCGAGACTGCGCCACGTCTCGAGAGCCAGAGCGCTGGAGAGCTTCCTCTCGTAAGGGACTTGGGACTTGGGGCTCGGGGCTCGGACGCGCAACTCCCGAGC
>JBOHSP010000025.1:0-4143 GCA_050733275.1 Gemmatimonadales bacterium | reverse complement strand
GGCGAGCGGCGAGACGATCTCCGCGCCGCTCGTCATCTCGAGCGCGGACCCCCGCGCCGCGCTGGGCGATGTCGCGAGCGAGCTCGATCCCGAGTTCGTGTGCGCGGTCCGGCACATCAAGTGCCGGGGCGTGGTGGCGCGCGCGACGATCCCGCTGCAGCAGCCGGCGGACTTCACGCGGCTCTGCCTCGCGCCCTCGCTCGAGTACCTGGAGCGCGCCTACGACGACGCCAAGTACGGCCGCGATTCGACGGCACCGTATGTCGAAGCCGCGGCATACGACGGCCGGCTCGAGGTGCACGCGCAGTACGCGCCGTTCGCTGGCGCCGCCCCGAACCCCAAGCGCCACCAGGCGCTGCGCGAGCGGGTCGCCCAGCTCCTCGGCCGGGCTCCCGACGAACTCACGCTCGAAACGCCGGACGACCTGCAGGCGCGCGCCGGGGTCACCGAAGGCCACCTCTACCATGGAGAGCTGACGCTGGACCAGATTCTCTTCATGCGCCCGGTGCCGGGGTGGAGCCGCTACCGCACGCCCCTCGCCGGATTGTATCTGTGCGGCCCCGGCACACACCCGGGCGGGGGCATCGCGGGAGCCGCCGGACGAAACGCCGCCGGCGTGATCCTGAACGATTGATCGGAGTGGCAGGAGGCAGGATGGATTTCGTGAGAACGGTGGACAGCTATCGCCAGGGCGCGCGGACGCTCCCGGGCCGCTACTACACGGCGCCCGAGGTGTTCGCGGAGGAGCGCGAGCGCATCTTCGCGCGGCGCTGGATTTGCGTCGGGCGCGCGGCCGCCCTCGATGCGCCGGGCGCCTACGTCCTGGCCGACGTCGCCGGAGAGAGCATCATCGTGCTGCGCGATCAGGGCGGCGCGCTGCGCGCCTACTACAACGTCTGTAGGCATCGCGGCACCCGGTTGTGCGAGGCGCCGGCCGGGCGCCTGTCCGAAACGATCCAATGCCCGTATCACGCCTGGACCTATGCACTCGACGGCCGTCTGATCGGCGCGCCGCACATGCAGGAGGTCGAAGGGTTCGACAAGGCGGCGTATCCGCTGCACGCGGTCGTGCTGGCGGAATGGGAGGGATTCCTCTTTGTGAATCTCGACCCCGCGGCCGGCCCCCTTCTCGAGTGGCTCCGCCCGCTGACCGGCCGGTTCACCCGCTACGGGTTGCCGGCGCTGCGCACGGTGCGGCGCATCGCGTACGACGTGCGCGCCAACTGGAAGCTCATCCTCCAGAATTACAATGAATGCCTGCACTGCCCCACGATTCACCCCGAGCTGTCCACCAAGCTGCCGTATACGAGCGGCGCGAACGACCTCGTCGAGGGGCCCTTCCTCGGCGGGTACATGGAGATCAAGGCGCCGCACGCCAGCGCGACGATCAGCGGCCGCGCCTGCGCGTTGCCGCTCGGTGACCTGCCGCCCGACGAGCGGCGCCGGGCGTTCTACTACGCCGTCTTCCCCACGATGATGCTGAGCCTGCATCCCGACTACGCCGTGTTCTACACGGTGTGGCCGCGGGAGCCGGCGGCGTCGCGGGTCGTGTGCGAGTGGATGGTGCACCCCGATGCGCCGGACGCGCCCGGCTACAACATCGCCGACGCCGAAGAGTTCTGGGACCGGACGAACCGTCAGGATTGGCACATCTGCGAGCAGAGCCAGCTTGGCATCAGCTCGCGCATCTATGCGCCGGGCCCCTATTCGCCCCGGGAAAGCATCCCCGCGGCCTGGGACCGGACCTACCTGCGTTTCCTGGAGGAGTGAGCATGCGCTGGACGCTATTGCTCTCGATCGCGATCCTGGCCGGTTGCGCGCGTCCGGGCGCGCCGCCGGCCCAGCGTCCCGCGCCCGCCGGAGCGGCACAGGGCGGCGCGCAACGCGAAGGCGCCGCGCGCCGCGCGCCGCGCCCCTACCGCGAGGTGATCCCGGCGCGAGCCGTCACCGACTCGGGCGGCATCGCGGTGCACCGCGTGGACGACAAGTGGTTCTTCGAGGTCCCCGACTCGCTGCTGCGCCGCGACTTCCTGATGGTGAGCCGCATCGCCGGAGTTCCGGCGCAGCTGGGCGGGTTCACGTCGGCGGGCCAATCGGTCGCCGAACGGGTCGTCCGCTGGGAGCGGCAGCGCAACGTGCTGCTGCTCCGCAGCGTGAGCTATGAAGCGGTCGCCGACGACTCGCTGCCCATCGCGCTGTCGGTGGCGAGCAACAACCTCGGTCCGGTGCTGGGCGCCTTCCCGATTCAGGCCTTCGGGCGCGACAGCGCCAGCTTCGTACTCGACGTGACCGAGTTCTTCGCCGGCGACACGCCGGGCATCGCCGGTCTGTCGGCCGGTCAGCGGCGCCGCTATCAGGTACGCCGGCTCGACGCCGATCGCAGCTACATCACCGCGATCCGTTCGTTTCCGTTGAACGTCGAGGTGCGCCACACGCAGACCTTCGAGGCGGGCGCGCCGCCGTTCGATCAACGCAGCAGCACGATCAGTCTGGAGATGCGCCAGTCGCTCGTGGTGCTGCCGCGCGTGCCGATGCGGCCGCGCTACGCCGATGAGCGGGTCGGGTTCTTCACCGTGGAACGGGTGAACTACGGGCTCCAGGAGCAGAAGGCCGCGGAGCAACACTTCATCCGGCGCTGGCGGCTGGAGCCGAAGGACCCCGCCGCCTACGCCCGCGGCGAGCTGGTCGAGCCCGTCACGCCGATCGTCTACTACATCGATCCGGCCACCCCGGCCAAGTGGCGGCGCTTCGTGCGCGAAGGGGTCGAAGCGTGGCAGCAGCCGTTCGAGGCCGCGGGCTTCCGCAACGCGATCATCGCCCGCGATCCGCCGTCGCCCGCGGAAGATCCCGCATGGGATCCGGAGGACATCCGCTACTCCGTGGTGCGGTGGGCGGCGAGCCTGACGCGTAACGCGGTCGGGCCGAGCACGCATGATCCACGCACCGGGGAGATCATCGAGAGCGACATCACCTGGTATCACAACCACCTGCGCTCGTACCGCAACCGGCTGGTGGTCGAGACCGGCGCCGCCAATCCGGCCGCGCAGGGTCTCGACATCGCGGACGAGTACCTCGGCAACGCGCTGCGGGCGGTGATCACGCACGAGGTCGGTCATGCGCTGGGGCTGCCCCACAACATGGTGGCGTCGAGCGCGATCCCCGTGGACTCGCTGCGCAACCCGGCGTTCGCCGCCCGCTACGGCGTCTCGCTCACGATCATGGACTACGCGCGGCAGAACTACGTGGCCCAGCCGGGCGACGGCCTCAAGCCGGAGGACTTCATCCGCCGGCTGGGGCCGTTCGACGACTTCGTCATCAACTGGGGCTATCGCGTGCTGCCCGAGGCGCCCACGCCGGAGGCGGAGCTGCCGGTGCTGCGGCGCTGGATCGTCGAGCAGACCGGACCGTGGCCCTACCGGTACGTGCCCCAGTACCTGTCGGGCATCGACCCGCGCGCGCAGACCGAAGACCTCGGCGACGATCCCATCCGCGCGTCCACCTACGCGACCGCCAACCTGCAGCGCGTCGTGCCGCACCTGCTCGCCTGGACGACGCAGCCGGGCGAAGACTACGATGATCTGGAAGAGCTGTACGGCGAAGTGCTGAGCATGTGGAGCCGCTACATGGGCCACGTCGTCGCGCTGATCGGCGGCGTGCACGTCGATGCGAAGACCGCCGACCAGGACGGCGCGATCTACACCGTGGTGCCCCGCGACCGCCAGCACGCCGCCCTGCGATTCCTCGACGAGCACGTCTTTCAGACGCCGGCCTGGCTCACGCCGCCCGCGATCCTGAGACGTCTCGGCCCACCCGCCGGCCGGACCTCGCTGCTCGACGATCGTGCGGGGATCGTCCGGCAGCTCCTCGATGCCCGGCGGCTCGAGCGCCTCGCCGCAGCCGCGCGGCTGGATCCGGCGCACGCGTATCCCCTCGCCGCCTACTTGGCCGATCTGCGGCGCGCCCTCTGGGGATCAGGGCCGGGCGACGCGGGGGCCGAGCTCGACGCCGGGCGTCGCGCGCTGCAGCGCATGTACATCGAGCGGCTCGGGGCGATCGTCGCGCCCCCGGAACGGCCGCCGAGGGAGGAATCGGAGGGCGGCCCCAGCGGACCACCGCCGCCGCCGCCCTCGCCGCTGCTGGCAC
>JBOHSP010000024.1:0-5111 GCA_050733275.1 Gemmatimonadales bacterium | reverse complement strand
CCGCGTAGCGCGCGGCGGCGACCGGGCCGAGGGGGCGGCCGTCGGCGTCGAGGGGGAGCGCGCCCACGATCTCGGCGCGACGCGCATGGCGCTCGATCAGGTCGGTGAGTGCCGGGGGATTCCAGCTCATGACGACGCGGCGGGCCTGCGGCGCTTCAGCGAGCAGCGTATCGAGATCGGCGCTCCAGTCTTCCGGCCAGGCGATCACGACCGTCGTGATCGCGTCGAGCTTGAGCGCGGCGCGCGCGACGAGCGCCGCGAGATCCGCGGCGGCGCCCGCCAGCAGCCCGATACGTCCTTCCTTTAGGAGTGCCGCGGTGCGCGCCAGCCCCGCGACGGCGTGCGCGCGCCGATCGGGTGGCGCGGCACCGGCCCAGAGCGCGGCCTGCTCGTGATCGGCGCAGATGAGCACCGTCCGCTCGTCGACGAACGGCCACACCGCGCCCGCCCGCTCCACGGCTGGGGGGAGCACCAGCACCACATGCGGACTGCGCTCTGGCTTCACGGACCCTCGGTTGTCAATGGGCAAGCTCTGGTGCGGATGGTAATTTGCGGGGCACGGGATGGCAATCGGGGGCACCATGAAGCAATTGCGGATTGCGGATTGCGAATTGCGGAATTTCACGGTGGGCGTCGCGGCGCACGAACTCGTCCGGTCAATCCGCAATCCGCAATCCACAATCCGCAATCTTCTGCTGCTGAGCCTCATCACAACCCCGGCCCTCGCCCAGCGCCCCCGCGCCCGCGACCTCGGGCTCACCATCGGCGTCTTCCCCCCGGGGCCCCTCAACGCCATCACCGACGTCGCCGGCGTCCGCGTGGGTCACACGACGATCTCCCGCGGCGACTCGATCCGCACCGGCGTGACCGCGATTCTGCCGCACGGTGGGAACCCGTTCCGCGAGAAGGTCCCCGCGGCCATCGTCGTGGGCAACGGGTTCGGCAAACTGGCGGGCTCCACGCAGGTCAATGAGCTGGGAGAGCTCGAGTCGCCGATCGTGCTGACCTGCACGCTGTGCGTCCCGCGCGCGGCGGACGCAGTGCTCACCTGGCTGCTCGCGCTCCCGGGCAATGAAGACGTGCGCTCGGCGAATCCCGTCGTGGCCGAGACGAATGACGGCTTCCTCAACGACATCCGCGCCCGGCCGATCACCGAGGCGGATGTGCTCGCGGCAATTCGCGGGGCGTCCACGGGACCGGTTGCCGAAGGGGCGGTGGGCGCGGGCACCGGCACGATCGCTTTCGGCTGGAAAGGCGGCATCGGCACCGCCAGCCGGCGGCTCCCCGACCGCTTCGGCGGATGGACGGTGGGCGTCCTCGTCCAATCGAACTTTGGCGGCAATCTGATGATCGCCGGCGTTCCGGTTGGGCAGCTGTTGCGGGAACGGGGACGGGAGCCGCGGGACGGGGCGGGCGGCTTCGCGGCCGGCGATGGTTCGATCATCATGATCGTCGCGACCGACGCGCCGCTCGATCATCGCCAGCTCACGCGCGTCGGCCGCCGGGCGCTCGCGGGGCTCGCGCGCACCGGCAGCAGCATGTCCAGCGGCTCCGGTGACTACGTCATCGCCTTCTCCACCGTCCGGGCGTCCGACCGTCCCATCGTCGTGCCCGAGGACGCGCTGTCGCCGCTGTTCCAGGCAGCCATCGAGACGACCGAAGAAGCGATCTATAACTCGTTGTTGCGTGCCGAGTCGGTGCGGGGCTATCGTGGCGCGGTGCGCGCCCTGCCCATCGATTCCACCGTGGCGATCCTGAAGCGCTACGGCGCGGTGCGGCCGTGAGGCCCGACGCGCCGGTCGGACAGCTCTCCGCCAACCTGCAGCACCTCGAAACCTCGGCGACGGTCGCGGTGTCGGCCGAAGCCAAGCGTCGCAAGGCGGCCGGCGAAGACGTCATCGATCTGGGTGCCGGCGAGCCGGACTTCCCGACCCCGTCCATTCCCGCGGACGCGGGCCTGCGGGCCATCAAGGACGGCCGGACGCGCTACCCGCCCAACGAAGGGATCCTCGACCTCCGCTCCGCCGCCGCCACGCATCTGTCGCTGCTGTCCGGTGGCCGGCCGGTCAACGCCGATCACATCGTCGTGTCGAGCGGATCCAAGCATTCGCTGTTCAATGCCTGTTTCACGCTGTTCGGCCCGGGCGACGTCGTCGCGATTCCGGCGCCGGCGTGGGTCTCCTACCCGCAGATCGTCCATCTGGCGCGCGCCCGTCCGGTGCTCGTCGCGGGAGATCCCGAGTGGAGCCTCAAGCCCAGCGTGAAGGATCTCGAGCGGATGTTGCCCGGCGCCACGGGGCTGATCCTCTGCTCCCCCTGCAATCCCACGGGCGCGGTGTACACGCACGCCGAAATCCGCGCGATCGCGCAGTGGGCCAAGGCCAAGAAGGTCTGGATCATCGCCGACGAGATCTACCGCCGCATCCACTACGGCACCGGGCCCGCGCCGTCGTTTCTCGACCTTCCCGACGACCTGCTGGAGCGCGTCGTGCTGATCTACGGCGTGAGCAAGGCGTATGCGATGACCGGCTGGCGCATCGGGCTCGCGCTCGCCCCGCCGCCGGTGGCGAAGGCGATGGCGGCGCTGCAATCACACATGACGACCGGCGCGAACCACCCGGCGCAGTACGCGGCCGCCGCGGCGCTCGGCGACGAGCGCGTCGAGCAGGACGTGCAGCGCATGGTCGCCGAATTCCGGCGGCGGCGCGATCTCGTGGTCGCGCGGTTCCGCAAGGACCTGCCCGGCGTGGAATTCGTCGAGCCGCTGGGGGCGTTCTACTTCTTTTTCCGGGTGGACGCGTTCGGCAAGATCACGGGAACGGAGTTTTGCACGCGACTCGTGACGCAGAACGGGGTGGCGTTGGTGCCGGGCGCCGCCTTCGGCGACGACCGCTGGGCGCGGCTCTCGTATGCCGCTGCCACGACCGACATCACGCGGGCACTGGATCGCATCGTGGAGTTCGCGGCAAAGTTAGCAGACTGACCGTTCCCGTCAGATCTTCCCGGGCCGCCGGCTCATGACCTCGATCCCGCTCTCGGTCATGACGCAGTCGTCCTCGATCCGCACGCCCCATTTGCCGAGCTGATAAATCCCGGGCTCGATCGTGAACACCATCCCGGGCTCGAGAATGGTCTCGTTGCCTTCCACCAGATAGGGCTCCTCGTGCCCGTCCATGCCCATGCCGTGCCCCAGGCGGTGCGTGAAGAACCGCCCGTAGCCCGCGTCCGCGATGGTCTTGCGCGCCAGCCGGTCGAGCTCCTGGCACGCCGTGACGCCCGGCCGGCCGGCGGTCATGGCGGCCGTTTGGGCGTCGTGCACGAGATTGTAGACCCGCTTGAACTCCTCGGAGGGGCGCTCGCCGAACCAGATCGTGCGCGTGATGTCGGACGTATAGCCCTCGACCCGGGAGCCGGCGTCGATGAGCACGACGGTCTCGCGGGTCAGCGCGCCCGCCGAGGGGCCGCCGTGCGGCAGCGCGCTGGAGGGGCCGAATTGCACCAGCCCGCCGCCGGGGGAGTCGCGGCGGGCCATCTCCCGCGACAGAAGCTGCGCGACGTCCCGCTCGGTCATGCCGACGGCGAGCTGGCCGAACGTGGCGGCGATCGCGGCTTCCGTCGCGGCGATCGCCCGGCGGATCAGCGCCAGCTCCTCGGGGGCCTTGATGATCCGCAGCCGCTCCGCCACCGGGGCCCCGTTCACGAAGCGCCAGCCCTCCAGGCTCCGCTGCAGGCCGAGGAAGCTCCGGTAGGAGGTCCCCGGCTCCACCGCGGCCGTGGAAATGCCGGACGCGGCGGGCCGGAACGCGCGCCCGGCATCGCGCACCAGCGCCCACGGATCCTCGTGCTCCTCCCAGCCGCGCACGTCCGTGATCACGCTGTTGCGCTGGATGCGCTCGACCTCGAAGGATGGGCAGACCAGCGCCGGGGTGCCGCTCGCCGGAACCATGAGGAGGATGAGCCGTTCGCTGCGCCCGGGATTGTAGCCCGCGAGATACCGGAACGTGGTACTCGGCTCGGCGACGAACAGCGCGTGCCCGCGCGTGATCAGCTCCGCCCGCAGCCGCGCGAGCCGGCGGGCGAAGACTTCGGGGCCCAGGGAGGGCGACTGCTGGGGATTGCGGATTGCGGATTGTGGATTGCGGATTTGCTCATCCGAGATCCCGCCAGGATCAATCCGCAATCCGAAATCCGAAATCCGCAATGGCCCGGTTGCTGCCGCCAGCCCTGCTGCTGTAAGGAACTCGCGTCGCTCCATCGTCGAGCTATATTACTTGGCCTCCCTACGTCGTGGAAGGCGCGTCGTCCATGCAATTCGAAGCCCGCATCGAGCCGCTCGCCGGCAAGCTGCCCAAAGCCAGCTATCGCTGGGACCCGGAGACCGACATCCTCACCGTGTCGTGCAAGGGCGTCGCGAAAGGCAACGGCATGAACGGCACGGTGGACCTCGAAGGGGGAGACGGGTCGTTCATCGTGCTCGACGTGGCGGGCGGCGCGTTGCACGGCGTGGACGTCGTGACGTGGCCCGATGACGTCAAGACGGTGGCGGCCCTCGAGCCGCCGCCGCCGACGAAGGACGGGCAGGTGACGTTCCCCAACCGGCGCTCCCAGTCCGGCGTGGCGGCGGTGGAAGTGGACACGGCGCTCACGGTGGACAAGAATCCCACCGAGTCCGTGTTCCATATCCGCGTCGGCCGCACGCGCCCCACCGCTGTGGTGCGCGTGGCCGACCATCTCCTGATCGAGCTGGACAAGCAGTCCCGGCTGGCGGGTCTCTGGCTGCTCGACGTCCCGCCGTTCCCCAACGTCGAAGCGACCGCGTGAACTGGTGGGACGCCCTGGTCTCTGCCGGGGCGGTCCCCGCGGCATACGTGCCGCCGGCGAGCAGCGGGCGCACCGACCGCGACGACGGCGCCCTCCCCGGCGCCGATCTCATTGAAGACGCCGTCGTCACCGCGCATCCCGTCCCGCCCCCTGCCGCGGCGTCCCCGCCGCACGGCGCCGCGTTCCTCGACGGCATCCAGCGCTGGAAGGTCGTGGGATACGACGGCGTCGCGCCCGTGGTGCGGGCGTACGTCGCCGCGGCGGTACGCCGCCGCGGCCCGCTGCCGGAC
>JBOHSP010000023.1:0-12380 GCA_050733275.1 Gemmatimonadales bacterium | reverse complement strand
CGACGGGGCCGCCCGCCAGCATGTCGCGGAAAGCCTGAAAGAGCGATTCGGCCTCGGTGACCGACTTGCCCTTCACCGCCGTCGTCATGACCGAGGCCGACGCTTTCGAGATCGCGCACCCAGCGCCCGGGGGCATCTGAAAACCGATGTCCTTGATCGCATCGCCCTCCAGTGCCACAAAGACGTTGATGCGATCGCCGCACAGCGGGTTGTTGCCCTCGGCGCTGCGGTTCGCGCCGGGCACCACGCGGAAGTTCCGCGGATTGCGATTGTGGTCCAGAATGACCTGCTGGTAGAGATCGCCGAGGTCGCTCATGCTTCCATCAGGCGCTGGCGCACGATGCGATCGAGCTGCGCGCGCAGCGGCGCGACCTGCATGCGTCCGAGAATCTCCGCGCCGAAACCGTACGTGAGCAGGCGCCGCGCCTCCGCTTCCGCGAGGCCGCGGCTCCGCAGATAAAACAGCGCCCGCGGGTCGAGGGGCCCCACCGTCGAGCCGTGCGTGCACTTCACGTCGTCGGCGTAGATCTCGAGCTGCGGCTGGCTGTCGGCGTGCGCGTCGCTCGAGAGCAGCAGGTTGTTGTTGGTCTGCTTGGAGTCGGTCTTCTGCGCCCCGGGCCGCACGATGATGCGCCCGGTGAACACCCCGCGCGCGCGGCCGTCGAGCACGCCGTTGAAGTACTCGTGGCTCTCGCAGTGCGGCGCCGCGTGATCGATGGTCGTGTGATGATCGCCGTGCTGGGTCCCGGCGAGCAGGTACAGCCCGTTCAGGATCAGCGATCCGCCGGGACCGGCCAGCACCCCGCCGATGTCGTGGCGGGACAGGCCCGCGCCGAACGCGATGGTATGCAGATTCACTGTGCTGTCGCGTTGCTGCCGGCATGCTGTCGCGGCGATGTGGAACGAACCAGGCGCCTCCCGCTGCACCCGATAGCAATCCGCCCGCGCTCCATCTCCCGCGACGATTTCCGTGACGGCATTGGTCCAGTAGATCCCGGCACCGAGGGCCGCGTACGTCTCGACGATGCTCGCCCGCGCCTCGCGCCCCACCACCACGAGGTTGCGGGGGTGCGCCACGACCTGCGCGCCGTTCGGCGCCGGGAGGCTCAGGAACAGCAATTGGATCGGCTCTTCGATGGTCGCCCGGGGCGGGACGTAGACGAACGCCCCATCGCGCACGAACGCGGTATTCAGCGCGGCGAACGGCCGCTCGGCGTAATCGGCGTACTTGCCGAGGTGCTGCTGCACCAGATCGGGATCGGCGGCGACGACCCGCGCGAGACTGTCCACGCGGACGCCCGGCGGGAGCGCATCCGCGCCGACGCGCGAGAGGGCGGGGCTGTAGTAGCCGTTGACGAAGACGAGGCGGTGCGGGGCAGCGGCGCCCAGCAGCAACGGCTCGAGATTGACAGGTGTCGGGTGCCGGGTGTCAGGGAGCGCAGCTGCCAACTCGAAGTCGGATTCGGCGATCGGCGCGACGCTCGTGAAGCGCCACGCCTCCTGCTTCATGTTGGGGAAGCCGAGATCGGCGAATCGTTCGATGCCACCCGCGCGCAGATCGTTCAGCCACGCCGGCGCGCGGCCGGCACCGTTGCCTACGAACGCCTGGTGGGCGGCGACGTAGCGCTCAACTGCTCCGCCGGCCATCACGACACCGTGGCACCAGCACGCAGCCAGTCATAGCCCTTCGCTTCGAGCTCCTCGGCCAGCTCGGCCCCGCCCGAGCGGACAATGCGGCCGTCCGCGAGCACGTGCACGACGTCGGGCGTGATGTAGTTGAGCAGGCGCTGGTAGTGGGTGACGATGAGGAAGGTGCGCTTCGGATGGCGCAGCTGATTGACCGCGTTCGCCACGGTGCGCAGGGCGTCGATGTCGAGTCCCGAATCGGTCTCGTCCAGGATGGCGAGCCGCGGCTCGAGCACCGCGAGCTGGAGGATCTCGTTGCGCTTCTTCTCCCCGCCCGAGAATCCCTCGTTCACGGGCCGATTCATCATCGACTCGTCCCAGCCGATCACCTTGAGCTTCTCCTCGAGCACCTGCAGGAAGTCGAGCGGATCGAGCTCCTCCTCCCCGCGGTGCTTGCGGAGCGCGTTCACCGCCGAGCGCAGGAAGTAGGAGTTGGTGATGCCGCGGATCTCCACGGGATACTGGAAGGCGAGGAAGAGCCCCGCGCGCGCCCGCTCCTCGGGAGCGAGGTCGAGCAGGTTTTCGCCGTCGTACGTCGCGGTGCCGCCGAGCACGGCGTAGGCCGAATGACCCGCCAGCACCTGCGCCAGCGTGCTCTTGCCCGAGCCGTTGGGACCCATGATCGCGTGGACCTCGCCCTCGCGGATCGTGAGATCGACACCCTTGAGGATCTCGTTGCCCGCGACGCCGACCCGGAGGTCCCGGACCTCGAGCAGCACCGTGTTCGTCAACCCACGCTCCCTTCCAGGCTGATCCCAAGCAACCGCGTCGCCTCGACGGCGAACTCCATCGGCAGCTCCTTGAAGACTTCCTTGCAGAAGCCGTTGACGATCATCGACACGGCATCCTCGCTCGACAGGCCCCGCTGGCGCAGGTAGAAGATCTGGTCTTCGCCGATCTTTGACGTCGACGCCTCGTGCTCCATGATCGCGCTGCTGTTGCGCACATCGATGTACGGGAACGTGTGCGCGCCGCACTCGCTCCCGATGAGCATCGAGTCGCACTGCGAGTAGTTCCGCGCGCCTTCGGCGCCCTTCATGATCTTCACCAGGCCCCGGTACGTGTTCTGTCCGTGCCCGGCGGAGATGCCTTTGGAGACGATCGTCGAGCGCGTGTTCCTGCCTAGGTGGATCATCTTGGTGCCGGTGTCGGCCTGCTGCCGCCGGCTCGTCACCGCGACCGAGTAGAACTCGCCGATCGAGTCGTCGCCTTGGAGAATGCAGCCCGGATACTTCCAGGTGATCGCCGAGCCCGTCTCCACCTGCGTCCACGAGATCTTCGATCCGGTGCCGGCGCACTTGCCGCGCTTGGTGACGAAGTTGTAGATGCCGCCTTTTCCTTCTTCATCGCCCGGATACCAGTTCTGAATCGTGGAGTACTTGATCGTGGCGCGGTCCAGCGCGACCAGCTCGACCACCGCGGCGTGGAGCTGGTTCTCGTCGCGCATCGGCGCCGAGCAGCCCTCGAGGTAGCTGACGTAGCTGCCCTCGTCGGCGATGATCAGCGTGCGCTCGAACTGACCGGTCGAGGCGGCGTTGATCCGGAAGTACGTCGACAGCTCCAGCGGGCAGCGCACCCCCTTGGGCACGTACACGAACGAGCCGTCGGTGAAGACCGCCGAGTTCAGGGCCGCGAAGAAGTTGTCGTTGTGGGGCACGACGCTGCCGAGGTACTGCCGCACCAGGTCGGGGTGCTCGCGGATCGCTTCCGAGATGGGGCAGAAGATCACCCCGTACTTCGCGAGCTCCGCCTGGAAGGTGGTCGCCACCGAGACGCTGTCGAATACGGCGTCCACGGCCACCCCCGTGAGCCGCTTCTGCTCCTCGATTGGGATGCCGAGCTTCTCGAACGTCGCGATCAGCTTGGGATCGACCTGGTCGAGCGACTCCAGCTTGGGGAGCTGCTTGGGCGCCGCGTAGTAGCTGATCGCCTGATAGTCGATCGGGCCGTAGTGGACGTTGGGCCAGTGCGGCTCGGACATCTTGCCCCAGTTGCGGTACGCTTTGAGTCGCCAGGCGAGCATCCAATCCGGCTCGCCCTTCTTGGCCGAGATGAGGCGGATCACGTCCTCGTTCAGGCCCGCCGGCACGACATCGGACTCGATGTCGGTCACGAACCCGTACTTGTAGGGCTGCTGGACGTGGGCCTCGATGCCGGTCATCCGCACTCCCGGAAGTCATTCACACACATAAAGTTGTACCGCTGCGCGACACCCAGATTGGGAATCCTAATGGTTTTGTCGGGATTGTCAACGACACCTTCAATAAGGCGTAGGAAAACGGCGTCTAACAATGGCGTCGAACAACCTCGTCGAACAACTACGTTTACGCGTGTGTTCGACGCCTCCGTTCGACGCTTTTTTCAGTACAAGTCCCGGTTCCACTCCCGCACCAGCCGCTCGTAGTCCTCGGGCGTGTTCACGCGATCGATGATCGCGGGATCGTCCACGGGAACGGGCGCGAGCTCCGCGATGTGCTCGTGGAGCACGGCGCGCGCTCCTTCGGCGGTGGCGGCCGGGCTGGCCAGCAGCTCGGCAAACAGGGTGGCCCCCCAGATGATCGGATGGCCGCGGCGCGCGGCGAACGTGGGAACGATGATCGGCGCGGCGCTGCGCCGGCGGGCTTCCAGTAGCCGTTCGATGGTCGCGACCCGGACGTGCGGGAGGTCCACGGGCCAGACCAGCGCGGCCTCCGGTTGCAGGGCTTCGATGGCCCGCAGCGCCGCGCGCAGCGAGGCGATCGGCCCGCCGTCCACATCCAGGTTCTCTACGATCATGCAGTCGTGATCGGCCAGCGCTGCCCGCACCCGCACGGCATCCGGCCCGAGCACGATGACGCGCGTCTTCACCTCCAGGGCTTCCAGGACCTCGAGAATGCGCACCGCGAAGGGCTGGCCCCGAAAGTCGAGGAGCGCTTTGGGGACACCCATCCGCGAGGAGCGGCCGGCAGCGAGGGTGATGCCTGCCAAAGACATAGGGGCTAAGAGGCTACGTGACTATACCGTGGTTTGGCTAGGCCCGGTTGCATGCTGGACCAAAATGCCCACATTAGGCCCACCCAATGGCCAGCCGTCGCATTCGCCAGCTCGGCGATCCCATTCTCCGGGTTCGCTGCGAAGCCGTCCACGATCCCCGGTCGCCGGCCGTGCGCCTCATTGCCGATGATCTGCGGGACACGCTGCGGGTGGCGCGCAAGAAATACGACATGGGCCGGGCGCTCGCCGCCCCCCAGATCGGCGCGCCGGTGCGGGTCGTCTTCGTGGAGATCCCCAAGCCCAAGTTCCGGGCCGTGATGGTGAATCCCGAGATCACGGACGTCGGCGCCGAAGACTTCGAGGTCTGGGACGACTGCTTCTCCTTCCCCAATCTCCTGGTGCGCGTCACCCGCGCCTATCGCGTGTCGCTCAAGTACACCGACCTCAAGGGGAACGTCGTCACGGCGGAGCTCGACGGCCCCATGGCCGAGCTGCTGCAGCACGAGCTGGACCATCTGGACGGCATCCTGGCCGTGGATCGGCCGAGCGGGCTCGATCCGTTCGCGCTGCGGTCCGAGTGGGAAAACCGGCACAAGCCCGCGGACCGGTATGTCCAGCCCCATCCCCGCGTCGTAGCGGACTAGCCTCCCCCGGCTCTTTCTCTGACCCCCGGGCGGCAGCCCGGGGCCGCGTCTAGATTTATGTGTGACAGGGGTGCCCGCCAGTCCGGGCGGGCTGAGATCACACCCTCAGAACCTGATCCGGTTCGTACCGGCGAAGGGAGCTCAGATGACCTGCCGCACGCAGATGTTCCACGCCCGCCAGGGCACGACGACCCCCCCAATGCATCGCGTGGCCGAGCGCGAAGGGCTGCCGGTCGCCACGATTCGCGAGGAGGTCGCGATCGGCCGCCTGATCATCCCCGCGAACGTGCATCACCTCGCGCAGCGGCTCGATCCGATGGCGATCGGCAACGTCGCGAGCGTGAAAATCAACGCCAACATCGGCAACTCGGCCGTCGAGTCCGACATCGAGGGAGAGCTCGAGAAGCTGCATCACGCCGTGCACTTCGGCGCCGACACCGTGATGGATCTCTCGACGGGCGGCGACATCGACCGGATTCGCGAGGCCATCATCGCGGCGTCGCCCGTGCCGATCGGGACGGTGCCGATCTATCAGGCCATCCAGATCGCCGGCGACATCACGACGCTCACGGTGGACGACATCTTCGACAACATCGAGCACCAGGCGAAACAGGGCGTGGACTACATCACCGTGCACGCCGGCATCCTGCGCGAGCACGTGGGGCTCGGGCTGGGTCGGGTGACGGGGATCGTGAGCCGCGGCGGGTCACTGATGGCGTACTGGATGACGCAGCACGGCAAGCAGAATCCGCTGTACGAGTACTACGACCGGCTGCTCGACATCGCGCGCGCCTACGACGTGACGCTGTCGCTGGGCGACGGGCTGCGCCCCGGTTCGATCGCCGATGCGACCGACAAGGCGCAGCTCGCTGAGCTGGTCGTGCTGGGCGAGCTGACGGAGCGCGCCTGGGCGAAGGACGTGCAGGTGATGATCGAGGGGCCAGGCCACATCCCGATGCACCAGATCGAGGTGAACGTGCGCCTCGAGAAGGAGCTGTGCCATGAGGCGCCGTTCTACACGCTGGGCCCGCTCGTGACCGACGTGGCGCCGGGCTACGATCACATCACTTCGGCGATCGGCGCCGCGATGATCGGGTGGTACGGCGCCGACATGCTGTGCTACGTGACGCGCAAGGAGCACCTCGGCCTGCCGAACGCGGAGGAGGTGCGCGAGGGGGTGATCGCGTACAAGATCGCGGCGCACGCGGCGGACATCGCGCGCCGCCGTGCCGGCGCCACCACGCGGGACGACGCGCTCTCGCGGGCGCGCTACGCGTTCGACTGGAACGAGCAGTTCCGGCTGGCGCTCGATCCCGCGCGGGCGCGGGAGCTGCACGACGAAGCGCTGCCCGCCGAGTACATCAACAGCGCCGAGTTCAGCGCGATGTGCGGGCCGAAGTTCTGCTCGATGCACATTACGCGGGAGATCGAGCGGTCGCTGGGGGTCCGGGAGCCGCAGAAGCAGCCGCAACGGGAGGCCGTGCCCGCCGACTGAGTTCGCGGCTGAAGCCGCGGCTCGGCGTCTGCCGCCTAATGCGGCGCCCCGTTTACGGGGCAGCTGCCGAGCCGCGAGTTCATTCGCGTGGAGCCAGAAAGAACCCCCCAGGTCGGTCCAAATTGTCCACGCGAGGCTGGCTTACGATCCCCGCTTCACGAAGAACTCGTATGCGGTCTCGCCTACGCCGTAGCCATACTGTCCGTAGACGCGAACGCGTATCACGAACGAGCCACTCTGCGGCACCGTAAACGGCCCCAGCGAGGCGAAGCTTGCCCCGAGAATCGCGGTGCTGCTGCCGGCGAGGGACGTTCCCGTCGTTGGGTCGATTACCTCGAGTACGGCCGCGCTGTCGAGCGACGACCGCGCGGTGAGCCGCAAATAGGGGGTCAGCTCCTCGCCTGGGGTAGCAGTCGAGGTGAACTCGTCGATATCGCCGATGGGGGAGATCGTCTCGCCACGGACCGTATCGCCCACCGTGTACGCCGCCGGCACGCTCTCCGGAGGACGGTTCACTGCAACGACGCCGAAGCCGTGCGGGCCGACAAAGTCGTACAGCCCCCCGCAGGTGGCGTCATAACAGATCCGGAAGAATCCCTTGGGTTCATGCACCGCAATCTTGAACTGCCCGCTGGCCGGCACACGGAATGGCCCGGCGATTCTCCGGAATTGGCCGGGTTGCCAGGCCAGGGTGTCAAAAGTCGCCGGATCGAAGGCCAACAGATAAAAGTACGAGCCGCCTATTTCGTCACGACCGTGCGTTATGACACTGACGTCTTGCCCGGGCGTCGCCGTCACGGTGAACTCGTCCCAGTCTCCCGGCGCGTCAATTGACTCTGTGGTGACGGAGTCCCCCACCGAGAGTGCGGCGCCGACCTGCTCCGGTGCCGTGCTGACCGGAACGACGGCAAAGCGGTACGCGCCCTGTTCAGAAATTCCACCGCCGGCTCCGTGCACTTCCACGCCGTACCAGCCGGTCGTTGGCAGCACGAGCCGGGTGGTCTGGTGTTCTTCGAGCGAGTTGGATGCCGTCGGCGTGATTACGAATACGTAGGGGGAGTAGAAGTCGGCTCCAGGAACCGAGATCCACATCTCGAATGCGGCGTCGGACGGCGCCGCAAGCCCCTGCAACATCGCGTTCACATGCTGACCGCGAACCCCGTGGATAACGAATCGATCGGCATCTCCCCAGGGAGCGATCGTCTCACCGGTCACCGTGTCGGCAACCGCGAACGTATCGGGCACCTGCTCGGGCTCGAAGCCAAAACGATACAGCCACAGACGATACGGACCTCGCGCTGCAGGACGGAGCTGAAAGTGCGTCACATCGATCCGAATGAGGTACTCACCAGGGGCCAGACGGAGGCGGCCTGTCGCAACCGGCGCACTACCCTGGTGGGGGTACGCGGCGATTTCGCTCACCTTTTGTTCCGTGGCGGCATCCAACAGGCGCACGATCACGCCCGTACCATCCGCGAGCTGCCCGTCGAACGCGAACGCGAGATTTGCGCCGCTGGAGTCTAGAACGGTCACGCGGAATTCGTCCAGATCACCGGGCAGGTCGATCGCTTCTCCCATCACGCTGTCCCCGAGCGCGAGCGTACCGGGCGATGATTCGGGCGCGGGTTCCACACGATAGAGAAACAGGCGATAGCCGCCGCCGTAGTACTCCTCGCCGAAACCCTCATCGCCGCTCACGCGCAGACGGTACGTGCCGAGGCTTGGCAACGTGAATCGACCGGTGACCTGTTGCCACAGACTGCTGTCGGAACCGGCGCTCCGCACGGTCGCGAGCACGGCTCCGGCATCGTTGAGCACTTCGATCTTCAGGTGGGTATCGGGCAAGCCGTTCTGTCCTTGCAGGAACGCGTTGAACTGTGCGCCCGCCGGTCCCGAAAACGTGAACTCGTCGACGTCCCCGGGCTGGTCGATCTCCTCCCCGGCAACCGTATCGCCGGGGGTGATCGCCGCCGCCGCGCGCTCTGGACGTGGGTCGACGGCAAGGAGGTACGTCCGATAAGCCCCCGTGTCCGCGACCTGGTGGCTACCCGTCCCGGACACGCGCAGCACATAGGTGCCGGCCTGCGGAACCCCGAAACGGCCGGTGGCCCGCCCGAAAAGTACGGTGTCGGCCGGGTCGGCAGTGGCGATCGCGAAGGGAGCACCGCCTTGGGGAGCGATTTCGAGATTGAACGCCCGCGAGGCTTGCAGGAAGGCATTGAACTCCGCTCCGGCGTCCGCGGAAAACGTGAACTCGTCCAGGTCCCCTTCGCGGTCGATCCGTTCGCCGGCGACCTCCACGTTCTTGGGGAGGGAGGCCGGCCGGTGCTCGGGCGCAGGGTTTACGACGTATGTCCAGAAACGGTATGCGCCCCGGTAGCGCGGATACACATTGCTGGTCACGGAGCTGAGAACGAAGTGGTAATCGCGCGTGGCCGGCAGCCGGATCCGGCCCGTCGTCAGTGGCGTCTCCGTCCCCGCATCGGCGAAGACGTAGCCCAAGAACTGCGGTGTGACGGGGTCGATCACGGACAGCGCGACGGAACCACTCCCCGGTGTGCCGGGTGTCTCGCCAACGGCGACGATCTCCTGCCCCGCCTCGCCGCGCGCGACGAACACGTCGATGTCGACCATTGGGTCGATGGTCTCGCCCGAGACCGTATCCCCAAACACAAACGTGGCGGGGCGCAACTCGGGGGCCTTGCGGACGGCGTACAGAACGAACCGGAAGCGCGCCTCGGAGCCCCCGGGCGACGCCCCGATGCTCAGGTGATATACGCGGCCCACCGTCGGCACGGGATAGATCGAGGCGGCATTCTCATACAGGGGAGGCGAATTCGGACCCGCGCCAAGCGTTGCGGCCGTGTATTGGTGGAGGGAGTCCGTGACCGCGAGGAACACGCTGCCCTCGAGCGCGGCGAGGAACACAGCGTAGGCTCCGGCGGACTCGGCGACGAACGAGTAGCGCGCCACCGTGTCCCCGCCGACCTCGTCCGTGATCTCGAGATCGAGGGGCACGCGCTCGCCCTCGCCCACGGGCTCGAACGGGTTGGGCGAATCGCAGGCCGCGAATAGTGCGATCAGCGCGGCCGCGCGCGCCCTACCACGCGATGCCGTAGTCTTCCCCGTGGTTGCTCGACCCGCCCCAGAACGTGCCGTGCTCCCAGTCGAAGTAGATCGCGTTGATCGGCCCCGACGTGCGGTCGTCGAAGTTGAGCCGGTAGCCCATCTCGCGCAGCTCGTTACGGGCCCACGGCGGCGTGTCGTCGCGCAGCGTCAGGCGGCCCGGCATGCTCTCGTGGTCCCCGAACGAATTGCGCAGTTGATAGCTCGTGATGTTCGCCGCTTCCACTGCCTCCTGGACGTCCATCCCGAACTCCACGACGTTCAGGAAAAACTGCAGCAGGTTCTGATCCTGGGTGTCGCCGCCCTGCACCGCGAACGCCAGGAACGGCTTGCCGTCCTTGAGGGCGAGGCTCGGCGTCAGCGTGACGCGCGGCCGCTTGCCCGGCGCGATCACGTTGAACGGATTGTCGGCGCTGTCCACCACGAACTGCTGCGCCCGCTGACTCACGCCGATGCCGGTGCGCCCCGCGATCACCGCCGGGATCCAGCCGCCCGACGGCGTGATCGACACGACCCACCCGGATGTGTCGGCTGCCTCGATCGACGTCGTGCCGCGGGTGAACGCCTCGTCGAACGCGGCCTCGCGCGCCGCGCTGCCCTCCCCCACGCCGTCCGTCGTCACCGCTGGCCGCGCCGGCGCCGGCGGCCAGTTCTCCAGCAGCCGGCGATACGGATTGGTGCCTCCCTGGAACGGATAGGGATCGCCGGGCTTGATCCGCGGATCGTTGCGCTCCGGGTTGATGAGCTGCGCGCGCTGGCGCGCGTAGTCCTTCGAAAGCAGACCGCGGATCGGCTCCTCGGGCGGGAACGCCGGATCGCCGTAATAGAAATCGCGATCGGCGAACGCCAGGCTCATCGCCTGATACAGCGTGTGGATATAGCGGGTGCTGTTGTAGCCCATCGCCTGGAGATCGAAGTTCTCGAGGATGTTCAGGGTCTGGAGCATCACCGGCCCCTGCGACCAGGGCTGCAGCTTGTAGACGTCGATCCCGCGATACCTCACCGTCACCGACTCTTCGATCTTCACGCGCCAGTTGGCGAGGTCCTCGAGGGTGACGAGGCCGCCTTCCTCGCGCAGGCCCCGCACGAATTCCTGCGCGATATCGCCCTTGTAGAACCGATCGTAGGCGGCCATGATCGCGTCGCGGCGGCTCTTGCCGCTGCGCAGGGCCTGCTGCTCCGCCTCGACCAGCTTGCGCAGCGTCGCCGCAAGGTCCGGCTGGCGGAAGATCTCTCCCGGCTCCGGTGCCTCCCGCTCTTCGCCGAGATGCGGCAACATCACGGCGCGCGAGTAGCGCCACTGCTTGAGCCGCTCCTTGCTGCGCTCGATCGAATTGGCCGTCTGCGCCTCGATCGGATAGCCGTCCGCCATGCGGACCGCCGGCTCCAGCACCTCGCGCAGGCTGAGCGTCCCGTATTCGGCGAGCATCACCATCAGGCCGCCGGGCGTCCCGGGGGTGATCGCCGCCAGGGGACCGTACTCCGGCGGGTAGCGCAGGCCGCGGGCGCGGTAGGCCGCGGCGGTCGCCCCTGTCGGCGCGACGCCGAGCGCGTTGATCGCGATGACCTTCTTGGTGTGCGGATTGTAGATCAGCGCCTGCGTCTCGCCGCCCCACGACAGCACGTCCCACATCGTGCTGGTGGCGGCGAGCATCGCGCACGCCGCATCCACGGCGTTGCCGCCGTTCTGGAACATCATCGCCCCCGCGGTGGCGGCGAGCGGCTTGCCGGTGATCGCGACCCAGTGGCGGCCGTGCAGCGGCGGCTTCTCGGTGCGCTGAGCGGCGAGCGGCGTGGCAAGGCACAGTACGGCGAACACGACGTGACGAACCGGCATCGGTGCTCCAGGAAGGTTCCTGTCGAGAAGCTATCTTAGCGGCATGCGCCTCGCCATCGTTCCCCGCGGCCGCTGGGGGCGCCTCCGCGTCATTGCGCTCGTCAGCCTGCTGCCCCTCCTCGTTCTCGTCATCTGGATGGTCACCGTGAAGATGCCGGGACCGGCGTTCCACGGTCCGCTGCCGCCGCTGACGCTCCAGCAGGAGGCGGTGCGCCAGATCCTGTTGCAGCACGTCCACGTGCTGGCGGGCGAGATCGGCGAGCGCAGCGACCGCCGGTACGACAACGTGCGACGCGCCGCCGCGTACATCGAGGCCCAGCTGGCCGCGCTCGGCTACGCCGTGCTGTCACAGGAGTTCACGGCCCAGGGCCGCCCGTACCGCAACCTCGAGGCGACGCTGGGCGGCACCAGCCGGCCGCACGAGGTCGTGATCCTGGGCGCCCACTACGACACCGCCGAGGACGCGCCCGGCGCCGACGACAACGCCAGCGGGGTGGCGGCGGTGCTGGCCTTGGCGCGCGGCTTCGCGCGCGAGCGCCAGGCCCGCACGCTGCGGTTCGTGTTCTTTCCCAACGAGGAGCCGCCGTCGTTCGGCACGGCCGACATGGGAAGCCGCCAC